>QIDL01000417.1 GCA_003228415.1 Gammaproteobacteria bacterium
TTTTGCACGGGTTCTGAGTCGCTGCTGCATTTCCGGACGTCTGAGATCCAGATAGCGATAACGCAGCCGGACGTCCTCCCCGGCCTCCGAATGTTTGTCGAGCTGGAAGGGCGGCGTCTGCGAGACGTTCAAAATCTCCAGAGTACGGCCGAGTACTTCCACTTCACCTGTGGCCATATCCGGATTGACCGTGCCGTCAGGACGTGGGCGGACCTTACCCCGCATATGCAGGACAAACTCATTGCGGACCCGGTCGGCTGTCGCAAAACTTTCCTCGGTGTCGGGGTCGAATACCACCTGCACAACACCGGTGCGATCTCTGATATCGAGGAAAATGACCCCACCATGGTCCCGACGACGATGAACCCATCCGACAACTTCAACATCCTCTCCTACCTGAGAGGCATTGAATTCGCCGCAATAGTGACTGCGCATCTGATTTTCCTATGTGGCGCGCCTAGGACGCCTCGGTCGCCTTGGCTGAACCGCCGCTCTGTTTGGTGCTGCTTCCGGCTTTGTCGCCGCCTTTGGATTTGTCACCACCCGAATCCTTGGAAGATCCCCCGGACTTGGCAGAGCCAGACTCCGAAGAGCTGGATTCCGAAGAACTCGACTCCGAAGAACTCGACTCCGAAGAACTCGAAAGGTTGCGCTTCTCACCCGATTTAAAATCGGTTTCGTACCATCCACCACCCTTGAGGCGGAAGCCTGCTGCGGAGATTTTCTTCACCAGCTTTGCTTCCTGGCAGACCGGACAATCCTTCAATGGGTCTTCGCTGATCTTCTGAATGGTCTCAAACTCGTGATCACACTCGACACAACGATATTCGTAAATCGGCATTTCAAGGTTCTGCGTTTTTCGGAGCGGCGCATGATCTTAGAAAAGCCAGCAAAAATACAGCTATTTCCAGAGTTTTTGTTGCCTGACCTGGCTCGATGAGCTATAAAGCGCCCCGAATTGATCACCCCTCGATCGTGTGAGTCTGCCATTCGAGTTGTGCATCGATAGGAACCAGATGAAACCCCGGGGACCACAGGGTCGAATCAAGGAATCATCTCGTTTAACACTCAACGACTAACTCAACGACTAAAAGGGACCAGTTAATGGCAACCAGAAAAGCCCCAGCCAAGAAAAAGGCAGCCAAGAAGAAGGCAGCCTCCAAGCCTGCAGCAAAGAACGCCGCACCGGCTATTAAATCCAAGATGACGAAAACCGCCATCCTGGCCGAAATCGCCGAGAACACAGACCTTTCCAAAAAGCAGGTCGCTGCCGTTCTCGACGAACTCGAAGTGCTCATCGAGCGTCATATCAAGAAGCGCGGTGTCGGCGAGTTCACACTCCCTGGACTGCTGAAGATCCGGTCCGTGAAGCGGCCGGCAACCAAGAAGCGCATGGGTCGCAATCCTGCTACCGGCGAAGAAATCGTTATTGGCCCGAAGCCGGCCAGCATCAGGGTGCGGGTAGCCGCCCTCAAACGGCTGAAGGAAATGGTGGGCTGATTCTCAGCCATTTGAAAAAGTATGGGCATCCGTGTTCATCATGAGAAAAGGCCGCAATTGCGGCCTTTTTTTTGAGCCGACGATTGTGCCTAATACCGTCACCAATATTCAGGAGTCTCCATGCGCCAACGCCTCATGCTGCTGCCTACCTTCAAGGAAGACCCCGCCGATGCCGAGGTGGTCAGCCATCGGTTGATGCTGCGTGCCGGTATCGTTCGACAGGTGGCCGCCGGCATTTACACCTGGTTGCCGTTGGGGCTTCGTGTTCTTCGCAAAGTTGAAACCATCATCCGCGAGGAACTCGACAGGACGGGCGCTCAGGAAGTACTGATGCCGGTCGTTCAACCAGCCGAGCTATGGAAGGAAACCGGTCGCTGGGAGAAAATGGGTCCGGAAATGCTCAGGATTCGGGATAGAGGCGACCGGGAATTCTGTCTCGGACCCACCCACGAGGAAATCATCACCGATTTGTTCCGTCGTGAAATCCACAGCTATAAGCAGTTGCCATGCAACTTTTATCAGATTCAGACCAAATTCCGGGACGAGATCCGTCCACGATTCGGCGTGATGAGGGCCCGTGAGTTCATCATGAAAGACGCTTACTCGTTCGACCTCGATCAGGATGCATTCGATTCGACGTATCGGTCCATGTATGACTGTTATGGCCGGATTTTAAGCAGAATGCAGCTCGATTTTCGAGCTGTGGAAGCAGATTCCGGAAACATCGGAGGAACCAACACACACGAATTTCAGGTGCTTGCAGAATCCGGTGAAGACACGATCGTGTATGCAACGAACGGCGCCTACGCGGCAAATCTGGAACGCGCCGTTGGCGCACCGCCTGCCGAACGAGCGGCGCCAGGGGCGGCCATGACCACCGTCGCGACCCCTGACTGCACCACCATCGCCAGTGTCGCCCGACTCCTGCAACTGCCTGAGTCTCAGTGCGTCAAAACCATGATCGTCCGCGGCCAGGATTCGCTGGTGGCAATTGTGTTGCGCGGCGACCATGAGCTCAATGAAATCAAAGTCGAAAAACTGGCCGGGGTACGTCAGCCGGTGGAGTTCGCGGACGAAGCTGAAATCGTTGCGGCCGTTGGCTGCAAACCCGGCTCTATCGGCCCGGCAGGTCTCTCCATACCTGTATACGTCGATGCCTGCGCCTATGCCATTGCCGATTTCTGCTGTGGCGCCAACAGGGAGGCTCACCACCATGTCAATGTCAACTGGGAGCGGGACGTCGAAGTGGCGGCGGAGCGCATCGTCGACGCGCGGAATGTATCCAGCGGTGAGCCCGCACCTGACGGCCAGGGTACCCTGACCTTTTTGAAGGGTATCGAGGTAGGCCATATTTTTCAGCTCGGACGCCTTTACAGCGAGTCCATGAACGCCAGTGTCCAGGACCGCGACGGCAAATCTCTGATCCCGATCATGGGCTGCTACGGCATGGGGGTGACCCGGCTGATCGCCGCCATCATCGAGCAAAACCATGACGAGGTCGGTATTAAATGGCCGATCCCCGTAGCACCCTTCCAGGTGCACATCGTCGCCTTGAACTACAGCAAGTCGGAAGCTGTTCGAGCCGCGGCGGATGGTCTGTATCAGTCTTGCCTCGACAAGGACATGGAAGTGCTGCTGGACGACACCGAAAACAGACCTGGCGTGAAATTTGCGGATGCCGATCTGATTGGCATACCTCACCGGATCACCGTCGGCGATCGCGCCCTGAAAGAAGGTAACGTGGAATATCTGCTCCGCTGTGAGAAGGGCGGCAAAGGTGGCCGGGATGCGACGTCCATGCCACTGGACACCGTTCTCGACCACATCGATCGGTCGGAATCCAGCATCCAGAGCTGATCATGATTGGAATCACTCGTCCCAACATACTGGCGCTCATCATTCTTCTGAGCCTCATCGGCAGCAAAACCACCGTACTGGCCGCTGATTCCAGAGATCAGACGGCCACCGACCCGGCCCTGCTACTGAAGCTTGCAGAAACCCTGGCGGCAAATCACACCGAAACCGATCGCTTCGATGCACAAGTCTGGTTGATGGCCTCAGAGCAACGCCTGCGACGATTCGTGAAGGTTCACGACGACCGGTTGGCGCTATTGCAATTGGTTTATCGGGAAGCCCGGCGACAGCAACTGGACCCCGATCTGGTACTTGCGGTGATGCAGGTGGAGAGTGCATTCAATCAATACGCCATCTCCCGAGTGGGGGCTCAAGGACTGATGCAGGTCATGCCATTCTGGCGGGCGGAGTTAGGCCGGCCACAGGATAACCTCACACACCCGGAAACCAACGTCGTCTACGGGACCACCATTCTCGCCCACTACCTGGAGCTTTCGAAGGGCGACCTGGTTGACGCACTGGCTCGCTACAACGGCAGTCGCGGACGCCTGGACTACCCGGAACGGGTTGTGACAGCCTGGCGAAAAGTCTGGCGCCACAAATCTTCCAGCGAATTACCGGAACTGCTTTCGAGCTGTGTCAACTACGGCCTCCGGGCCTGCCGCTATCAATAGACGGCGGAGCGCTAAACGGCGGATCAATAAGCTTCAGGGTTTCTCTGTCAGGTCCAGGACCCGGCGGAAATCTTCGTAGTGCTGAGGACCGACCAACACCTGTTGGAGCTCGCCGCGAGGATTGATGATCAACGTGCTCGGCAGGATGGAGGGCGGATCCAGGTTCCAACGCCGGCGCGGGTCTTCCACCAGCACCGGAAACTCGATGCCCAACTCCTTTGCAAGCGTGGCGAGACTGTCGCCTTTGATGCCATCGTAGTTGACTCCCAGCACCACCACCCCGGAACTCGCTCGTTCCGAATGCAGCCGATTCAACTCTGGAATTTCTTTCCGGCAAGGCGCACACCACTCGGCCCAGTAGTTGATGACAAGCCAGCGCCCATCCCAGTGGCCGAATTGTGCGCTGCTGCCGTCCGCGAGCATCACTGCATCCTGAACCTCACACGCAACCGATGTCAGGAGCACACCAGCCAGCAGGCCGCGGACGACGACTGTTTTAATCATTCAATTCCTCCAAACACCGTATCAAGAGAGATCGCCATGTGATTGGACCCGAACTGCACCAGGGATTTGAGCGGTTCCACTACGTGGTCCATATCGTCGATTCGCTCGAGCCGGGACAACTCGAGCCCTTCCGGCAGCGCCTGGTAGAGATCCCACATGGTAAGCGTCTTGAGACTGCGTCCGAGAATCCATTCATCCCCAGCCTTCCGCAACACCCGCATGTCCAGCAGCGCGCGCAGAATACGTTCACGCTCGATACGATGCAGTTGCACCGCGCCATCGATGTCCTGGTCCGTTACGCCGCTGCCATCGAGGTGCGCGCTATAAAGTACCTGCATCACTCTGGCGCATTTGACCAGTGCAGGTTCGGAAGGTTCTGAATCCAGCTCCGGTGTCAGCGCCAGGGTCCGCACAAAAATGGCTCCGGAGAGAATGAGCACCCAGACCATATACATCCAGGCCAGAAAAAACGGTACCGCCGCGAAGGCGCCGTAAATGGAAGAGACGCTGGAATTCGCTACCACCAAGTTGAACAGCTGTTTGGCAACTTCCAGCAACAACATCGTCAACAGACCACCCACCAACGCATGCCGAAACAGCACGCTGGTATTTGGTACCGCATAATAGAGCACGGTAAATCCCACGCAGGTGAGAATGAGTGGCAGGTAACCGAGCAACACGCTACCGATGCCGAACACATCGAGGTCTGTCAACAAAGGCAGCGAGGCCAGATAAACGCTGATGAGAATACCAACCAGAATCATCGTTGGGCCCAGAGACATAACACCCCAGTACACCAGAAACCGCTGCAGCCCTTTGCGAGGTTCAGTGACCTGCCAGATGGTGTTGAAGGTTCCTTCTATGGTGACCAGCAACATGAAAGTCGTGACGAATAGGAAGGCGAATCCGGCGGCGCCCAGGCCTCTGGCACGTTCCGAAAATTCGCCCAGATAACTCTGCACCACGCTGCTGCTGGTAGGAACGAAGTTCTGAAACACGAAGGCTTCGACCTTCTCGCCGACGCCGTCGTATACCGGAAATATCGAAAACATGGCGTAGGCCACGGTCATAATGGGCACGACGGCAAAAAGCGTCGTGTAGGTCAGAGCGCCCGCCCGCGCTGGACAATCGTGATCGAGGAACTGCCTGACCATCTGCTGGAGATACCAGAGCACCCGAACCCACAGATTGATCAGTGTTTCAACCGGGTCTGCCTTTTCGCTCACTCAACCCCTACAATCTAAACCGAACTGATCTGCGATCATGAGCCAACTCAAAAACGATCACAATCCTGACGGCCGATGTCCCCCTACATTCTCATCCTTTACTACAGCAAGAGTGGCGGTACCGCCAATCTGGCTCGCCACATAGGCCGGGGCATTACTCGACACGGCCGGTATGAAGCCAGGCTCAGAACCGTACCGCCGGTCAGCACCGTTGTCGAACAAACCCAACCTCTTCTGCCCGAGGAGGGCGCGATATATTGCTCGAAGGAAGACCTGGCGAACTGCGCCGGACTGGCCTGTGGTTCGCCGACGCGTTTCGGCAACATGGCTGCACCGCTGAAGCAATTCTGGGATTCCACGGCCGATCTGTGGATGCAGCACACTCTGGTGGACAAACCAGCGGCCGTATTCTGTTCGAGTGCTACACAACACGGCGGTCAGGAGAGCACGCTTCTCACCATGATGGTGCCTCTTCTGCACCACGGGATGGTGCTCGTGGGTGTGCCTTATAGCGAACGAGCGCTCAGTGAGACCCGCGAAGGAGGATCCCCTTACGGAGCGAGTCATGTATCAGGCGAGGATGGCACTGCCCTGCTGAGCCAACATGAACAGACCATCGCCGAAACCCTCGGTGAACGACTGGCAAGACTGACAGCAGCGATGGAGCAATGAGAGTTCAGGGTATACAGTTTCTCACCCTGCTCTCGGCCGGATCGCTGTTTGCGTTGACGGGTTTGAGGCAATTCTTCGTTGAACCGCTGGCTAACCCGTTACCCAATCTGATCTGGTTCACCCTCCAGGTTCTTCCCATCCTGCTGGTACTGCCCGGCCTGCTCAGTCTGAAACCGCGCAGTTATCTGCTCGCGGCACTGGGCGCCATGCTCTATTTCAGCCACGGGGTGCTGCTCGCAGTCTCTCCCGAACACCGCACCCTGGGACTCTGGGAGGTCGGTTTCGCCATGGCACTGGCTCTGAGCGCATCTATTGCGTTGAGGGTTCTGAAACGCAGCCCTGCCTGAGCGGAAAGTCTGGGGGAGCAACGGTCAATCGGCGCGCGAACATGGCCTTAAGGCAACCCTCCGTGCCAGGGACACCAGGTTCGGAGATGGTCGGGCGCGTGTAAACGGCCCTGAGATCCGTGATGAGGAAGGAAAGCTGATTCAGCACTGTATTGGGTTGATCGACTAACTCACCAGCGGATTGCGTGTCGCCAGCATTGGAAAGCGACTGAAATCTCTATCGGCGGACCAGAATTCGGAGACGCCATGCCCAATGCAAATCGATGCAATTCTGGCGTCGTGGACCATTGGTCCTCGAACCTGGCCGTTTTGTAGTTGCTGTTGGAGGATGTCCCAATGAGTCTCGCTTTCCCCCAGGAGTTCAGCTACCGGTGACTCCAGCCATGCCTGTACCTGATCAATGGCAGATTCAACCGTTGAGGGTGGTGAATAGATTCTGGAGTGTGTAACGATGGCTAAGAACTCGTGCACGCACGGCCACGGAATTCCCCAGGCTATCCTGCCTTCTGCGAGGCTTTGAATGCTCGCACGTGCAGGTTCGTGCCAGTTCGAGTCGGCGCGATGGGCATAGACCAAAAGGTTGGTATCGGCGGCGATCAACTTCCACGCCCTTCGTAGGTAGCTTCACGAATGTCTACCCAGTCTGCGTCCTGGAATTCTTCTTGCAGGCCCTGTCCATCGACACTCGCATCGCGCAGTTTGAATTGTGGTTGCATCCCTTGTTCTCGAAGAACATGGCGCAAGCCCCGTTCAATCATAGCTCGCAGAGTCAGGTGATTGCGTGCTGCGTAAGCTTTCGCCTTTCTAGCTAATTCATCGGATATTTCTATGGTAGTTTTCACGATACGGGTAACCATATTGACAAATATAGATACCCATACTACCCGGACTCAGAAAGCCTCACAATCGGGCGCTTTCCACCGAAGCTTTCCACCGATGGCTGGGTCGCGGCTTCGCGCAACCTATCATTATTTGTTAGGCGGCACCGTCATTTTCCCAATTCAAATCTGGCTTGCGCTTGTTGGCCACGCAATCTCTCAAATAGAGATTTATTAACGTTTGGTAAGGAATCCCGGTTTCCTCCGACAACGACTTAAAGTAGGAAATAACGTCGTCTCCCATGCGAATCGTGACCTGCCTCTTAAGTTTCGCTGAATAGGGATTCTTCCGCCTCTTCATTTTGGATAGATCGTATTCTTTCTTCATAAGTCCGGCCCTACATAGAATGCCTGTTCGCCGCGAGTTGCTTGGCGAGCTGAGATGATCCGTATGATTTCGCCTTCCTCGCGTACACAACCCACGACAAGTAGCATCCTTGCGAGATTGCTCAATCCGAGCATGAGAAATCGGTCTTCCTCGTTTGAATGAACATCGTCGTAAAACTGAATGGCGTAGTCATCAAAAAAGACTGATTCCGCTTCTTCGAAAGAAACGCCGTGATGACGGGCGTTGAGCTTTGCCTTTTTCGGATCCCATTCGAAACGAACCATACATACATTGTATTTACAATATCTTAGATCGCAAACTCTAATTGCTGGAGATGTTCAGGTGCCACTTCTCACCTAGCACCAAGTTAAGCGGCGTGACTGCTGCAGAGCGACAAACAAGATGAGAATGCGCGACAATCAGGATGGTACCGGCAGAGCTTTTCGAGCTTGTCGCGCTGGTTGGTTTCAGAAACGGTGGCCGCATGCAACGAGAAACCGGGTTGCTGGGCGAGCAGCGTTGAACCCAAGGGCTCGCTCCGGACAGGGACGGTGTGTAAGGTCAATGCCTTACGCCCGGCATGCGGGCCGATGGCGATGGTGCACCCGGATCGCCTGATCACGTATGTGGAAATCGCCCGATAGATGACACCCAGCAGCAGGTCAATGAATGCCGCTTCCTCAGTGAATAGCCGCTTCCTCAGTGAATAGTAGGTGGCAGTGCAAACTCCTCGTCGGCATCTTCATCGATGGTCTGCACCGCGTAACGGCGGGTGGTGATCTCACCCGATATCACATCGGGCAACTCACGCAGGAACTCGTCCATGTGGTCGGTCTGGAAATGACCCATCAGCGCTTCCATGCTTTCCCATTCCTGGAACAGCATCAGCGTGTTCGGATCCGACAGACCCACATAAAAGTCATAAGAAACACAGCCGACTTCGGCCTGAGTGGCCTCGGTCATCTTGCGCGCCAGTTCCAGCGCCCGCTCTCGCCGCTCGGGCCGTATCGGGATGGATCCATGAACAATAATCATAAGAGGATAATCACAGGACGATAATCACAGCACGCCTCGCTCTCTGAGTCGCTCATCGATCTCCGGCACGATTGCGGGATCATCGATGGTAGAAGGTGTGGTGTAGGGCTCACCGTCGATCATCTTGCGCAACAGAGCGCGCAGAATCTTACCTGACCGCGTTTTCGGCAGCCGGTCCACCACGATGGCGCGCTTGAAATTAGCGAAGGCACCCACGCCCTGGCGGACCATCTGCACCAGATCTTTCTCCAACTGATCGGGCGCCACGTTGACGCCATCCTTCAACAGTACCAATCCGAACGGCACCTGGCCTTTGTCCGCATCGTGAATACCAACCACCGTACACTCCGCTACCGCCGGATGGTTGGCAACAACTTCCTCGAACTGACCTGTGGACAGCCGATGACCGGCCACGTTGATGACGTCATCGATCCGCCCCATGATGTAGACATAGCCGTCTTCATCGCGGTAGCCGCCGTCACCCGTCAGATAGAATCCCTCGAATTCCGACCAGTAGGCGGCCAGGTAGCGATCATGATCGCCCCAGACCGTGGGTAAGGCGCCCGGCGGCAGCGGCGCCTTGATCACCACCGCCCCTTCTTCGTTCGCGCCTAATTCGTGGCCATTTTCATCCAGAATCCGCAGGTCGTATCCCGGCACCGGCAGGGTCGGCGAGCCGGGTTTGGTTTCCATCAATTCGATACCGGCCATGTTTGCGCACATCGGCCAGCCGGTTTCGGTCTGCCACCAGTGATCGATAACGGGGATGCCGAGATTGTCCTGCAACCAGTGATAGGTGGGAGGGTCAAGTCGTTCACCGGCGACGAACTGGTATTCGAGTGAGGAGACATCGTACCGGGCTTTGAGAGCGCAATCCGGATCCTCCTTCTTCACCGCCCGGTACGCGGTAGGAGCCACGAAAAAACATTTGACCTTGTGGTCCTGGATAACGCGCCAGAACACGCCGGCATCGGGCGTGCGAACAGGCTTACCCTCGAACAGAATACTGGTGCAGCCACGGATGAGCGGCCCGTAGACAATGTAGGAATGCCCCACCACCCAGCCCACATCCGATGCGGCCCAGTAGACGTCACCTGCGTCCACACCATAAACCGCTTCCATGCTGTAGTTCAGCGCAACGGCATGACCGCCGTTATCGCGAACCACGCCTTTGGGCTTGCCGGTGGTTCCAGAGGTATAGAGGATGTAAAGCGGATCCGTCGCGTCCACAACCACACAATCGGCCCGCTCCGCAGCCCCCGCCCAATCTGCCCAGTCCAGATCACCTTCTCGATCAAGATCCGCCTCGAGCTCGGCACGCTGCACCACCACGGTGTTCGCCGGCTTATGAAGCGCCAGATCTATCGCCTCGTCGACCAGTGGCTTGTACGGGATGATATTCGAAAATTCAATACCGCAGGACGCGCACAGGATCACTTTGGGTGTTGCATCATCGATACGGGTCGCGAGTTCCGGCGGCGCAAATCCACCAAACACCACGGAATGGATGGCGCCAATACGGGCGCAGGCCAGCATGGCGATGACGGCTTCCGGAATCATCGGCATATAGATGATGACCCGATCGCCTTTTTCGACCCCGAGCGCCGCCAGCGCTCCAGCGGCGTACGCCACGGTATCTGTCAGCGCCTGGTAACTGAACTTCTGGATCTGGTCGGTGACCGGTGAATCGTAGATCAGCGCGATCTGCTCGCCGCGCCCTGATTCGACGTGTCGATCGAGCGCCAGCCAGCAGGTATTGGTCTTGCCGCCGTCAAACCAGCGCCAGGCACCGTTGGCGTCCTGATCGAGAATCGTCGTTGGAAATTCGATCCACGGCAAAGCACGGGCCTGCTCGCGCCAGAATCCCTCGGGATCCGCCAAAGACCGCTCATACTCCGAGGCATAGCTCATATCAACAACTCAACACACCCGACCAATGACTCTAACCGATCACGCCACTCGCTCTGAGACCGGCCACTTCCTCCGAACTGAAACCGCAGTCCAGAAGTACCGAGTCAGTGTCTTCGCCAGGCGCACGGGCACCATGGGAAACCTCGGGTGACGTTCTGGAAAAACGCGGCGACGGAGCGGGTTGGACGATGCCATCGACCTCGAGAAAGGAATTGCGGGCCTTATTGTGTGGATGATCGGGCGCGTCGAAAATGGACAGCACCGGAGCGAAACAGACATCGGTGCCTTCCATGATTTCGCACCAGTCGGATTGAGACTTCGCCTTGAAAACCTCGATCAGCTCGCTCTTGAATTCCGGCCATCGGGACGCATCCATCTGTGCCGAGAATCGCTCGGGATCGAGACCGGCCTTTTCCACCAGCAGCGCATAAAACTGCGGTTCGATGGAGCCGAGACAGATGTGCTTACCGTCGCTGGTCTCATAGGTATCGTAGAAGTGCGCACCGCCATCGAGCAGGTTGGTGCCGCGTTGATCCGTAAACATACCGCCAGCACCCATGGAGAAGAACATGGCCATGAGCGAAGCCGCTCCATCCACCATTGCCGCGTCCACCACCTGACCCTTGCCGGATTTCTGCGCCTCGAGCAAAGCGCAGACAAGCCCGAAAGCAAGCAACATACCACCACCACCAAAATCACCCACCAGGTTCAATGGTGGCACCGGCCGCTCGCCCGGCCGACCGATGGCGTGCAGAGCGCCGGTGAGGGCGATGTAGTTGATATCGTGGCCAGCCGCCATTGCCAGAGGACCATCCTGGCCCCAGCCCGTCATCCGACCGTAAACCAGTTTCTCGTTCCTGGATTGACAATCGCCTGGGCCGAGTCCGAGCCGTTCGGTCACACCGGGTCGAAAACCTTCGAAGAGTCCATCTGCGGTCTCGACCAGTTTCAGCACGGTCTCAACACCTTCGGGGTTCTTCAGGTCCACCGCGATGGAGCGCCTGTTGCGAGCCAATATGTCTTTCGGAGCCTTGGCTCCGGGTCGCAGCCGATCGACGCGAATGACTTCCGCGCCCATGTCCGACAGCATCATGCCGCAGAACGGGCCCGGGCCAATGCCAGTCAACTCGATGATGCGAATACCGTTAAGCGGTCCCATGTCATTTCCCCCGATCTGACTATTCGAATTGGATCGAAGGCAGTTTAACGGGCCACCGGACTATTGGACAATCGCCTCTGAACCACCTCCCCGTTGTCACTGGACTGGTCGATGAACTGAATACGCACAAAACGCGCATACAGCTCGTTGGTCGCCACCAGTTGCTCGTGGGTGCCACCGGCCAGCAGCTTGCCCTCACTGAGGACCAGTATCCTGTCCGCCTGGCGTACCGTGGACAGCCGGTGAGCAACGACCAGCACGGTGCGCTCGCCTTTCAGTTCCGCCAGGCTCTGACGGATATGATCCTCGCTCTGGGCATCCAGGGCACTGGTCGCTTCATCGAGCAACAGTACCTTTGGCTGAACCAGCAACGCGCGGGCAATGGCCAGCCGCTGCCGCTGCCCTCCCGAGAGTCCTACGCCGCCTTCTCCGACAACGGTATCGAGCCCATCCGGCAACGCGCCGATAAACTCCAGCGCATGGGCGAGCTTCAGACTCTGAGTGAGTTCGACCTCGCTGGCCTGGGGGCGCCCGTACAGTAGATTGTCCCTGAGTGAGCCTGCAAACAACACGGGGTCCTGGGGCACGAAGCCCAACAGACCTCGGATGTTCTCCTTGCGAATCTCGCGCAAGTCCACGCCACCGAGTTCAATGCTTCCCGACAGTGGATCGTAAAATCGTTGCAGTAGATCGAGCAGCGTACTCTTACCCGCGCCAGAGGGACCGACGATTGCCACCATCTCTCCGGGATCCACAACAAAGCTCACGCCATCCAGGACCCGTTCGCCAGGTCGTGTTGGATAAGCGAAGACCACGTCTCGTACCGCCAGGGTCAGCGGCTGTCCAGGCATTCGCGGCGACACGGGTTCTTCCAGTAGATTTTCGGCGCCGAGCAATTCGAGCAGCCGCTCGGTCGCGCCCGCCGCCCGCTGTAGATCGCTGTACACCTCGCTGATCGCACCCACAGAGCCGGCCACGATAAAGGCGTAGAATATGAAGGCGGCCAGCTCGCCCGGCGAGATGCTTCCAGCGAGCACATCCTGCCCTCCGACCCAGAGCATCGACGCAATGGCGCTCAGCACCAGCAACATCACGATAGCCACCAGATAGGAACGCTGCCGAATGCGGCGGATGGCTACCTTGAAGGCAAGATCCACCCGTTCCCTGAAAGCACGATCGTCCTCACCCTGATGGTTGAAGGACTGCACGATCTTTATCTGCCGGAGCGCTTCTCCTGCATAGCTTCCTACATCCGCCAGGCGGTCCTGACTGCTTCGAGACAGGCGTCGTACCCGCCGGCCAAAGAGAATCACCGGTACCACAACCAGCGGGACACAGGCCACCACCAGCAGCGAGAGTTTCGCATTGGTGACGAACAGGAGAACCAGACCGCCGGTGAACATCAACACATTTCTGAGCGCGATGGAGACCGACGAGCCGATCACGGTCTGCAACAGGGTGGTGTCGGTGGTGATCCGGGATTGAATTTCGGTAGGTTGGTTCGCCTCGAAATATCCCGGATGCAGATGCAGCAGATGGCTGAACACCGCACGCCTGAGATCCGCACTGACCCGCTCACCGACCCAGGAAACGAAATAGAATCGCGCGAAGGTGCCAAGCGTCAGCAGCACCACCAGCAATGCGAAGACGCCAATGCTCTGTACCAGAACCGTACTCGAACCATCGCCGAAGCCGTGATCGATCACCAGCCGCATACCCTGCCCGATGGACAAGGTAACGGTCGCCGTCACCACCAGAGCGATGCTGGCGAAAACGACCTGCTTTTTGTAAGGAGCAACAAATTTCCAGGCACCACGCAGCGGCACCAGCTCTTTCGATACGGGTCGATCCAGTCCTTCATCCATTTCCTCATTATCACATGTATCGAAGCCACGTATACTGCGCGGCATGTCTGAACAACTCGACACCGTAGAGATCGATCCGGATTCCGAACCCACCGGCAGCGTGATCTGGCTGCACGGCCTCGGGGCGGACGCGCACGACTTCGAGCCCATCGTGCCGCTGCTCGACCTCGACCAACCGATACGCTTCGTTTTCCCCAACGCGCCGGTGAGACCCGTCACCATCAATGCCGGAATGGAAATGCGGGCCTGGTACGACATCGACCCCGGCGCACCGCTTGCCGGTGAAGAGGAGATTCGATCCTCGGCACGCGCCATCGAAGCGCTGGTGGCAAAAGAAGTGGCAGCGGGTATCGAACCAGCACGCATCGTCCTGGCCGGGTTTTCCCAGGGCGGCGTCATTGCCCTGCATCTGGGCCTTCGAGCAAATCATCGTTTCGCCGGTATCATGGCCCTGTCCACCTACGTGCACGATCACGAGAACGTCGCGGCAGAGGTGAGTTTCGCCAGCATCGACACCCCCATCTTCATGGCCCACGGGTTGGCCGACCCAATGATCCCCATCGCCCGCGCGGTCACATCCCGCGAAGCGCTGTCGGCCCTCAACTACCAGGTCGAGTGGCACGAGTACGGAATGGGACAC
>QIDL01000247.1 GCA_003228415.1 Gammaproteobacteria bacterium
CGTTTTCCAGCAACGCGGGTTTCACCGTGGCGGAGAGCGCGGTCTACGCGGTACTGATGGACGATGAACTGGCCCTCGATCTCGGTGCGAGAATTCTCGGCGCGGTGGGTGGTGTCTTCGTCAACGCCGATGGTTACAAAAAGTCCATTCCGGGACCGGGGATCGGCAACTATCTGACCGTCGGCAAGGCCCTGGGACTCGCACGAACCCTGCTGGGCGATGCGGGCCTGAAAAATCGCACCCACATGCAGGCCCACGGCACCGGCACACCGCAGAATCGAGTCACCGAATCCCACATCCTGAACGAACTGGCGAAGACCTTTGGTATAGAAAAGTGGCCGGTGGCCGCTGTAAAGTCGTATGTCGGCCACTCCATGGCGCCAGCCGGTGGTGACCAACTCGCTGCGGCACTCGGTACCTGGGAACACGGATGGCTGCCCGGAATCACGACCATCGATCATATTGCCGACGATGTGCATCATAGCCATCTCGAGCTGCCGATGAATCACATCGAACTCGATCCAGAGCAACTCGATGCCGCCTTCGTCAACTCCAAGGGGTTCGGTGGTAACAACGCCACCGGCCTGTTCCTCTCTCCGAATGTGACTCGGAATATGTTGACCAGACGCTGGGGCAGTGAGCGAATGCTGGCCTATCAACGACGCAACGAGTCTGTGTCGGCCAACGCCAGAGAATACGACGAGCGAGCGGACAGCGATAAGAACCGGCCAATTTACAAATTCGGCGAAGGCGTGGTCGATGGGGAGGATCTCGGCATCAGCGACACCGAAATCACCATCCCGGGCTTCGGCAAGCCGGTCGACCTGACCCAGCCCCATCCCTGGTCAGACATGGACGATAGCTGACCCGGCGTCCTCCAGCGTGCGCCACGAAAAGCTCGCTCGCCCGTTCAGTGCTCGCGGGTCTTGGAAAAGACGATATCGGGCCAGCGATCCTCGGCCAGCACCAGGTTCGCTCTGGTGGGCGCGAGGTAGGTAAGATAGCCACCGCCATCGATTGCCAGTTGATCTGCGTGTTTGCGTCGAAACTGTTCGAGTACTTCCGGATCTTCGCAGTTCACCCAGCGAGCGGTGAATATGCTGGCATCCTCGAAAACACAATCTGCCCGGTACTCATCCCGCAGACGATAGGCAACCAGGTCGAACTGCAACACACCGACCGCACCGACAATGAGATCGTTCCTGGCCAACGGTTTGAAGATCTGACTGGCTCCTTCTTCCGCCAATTGATCCAGACCTTTTTCCAGTTGTTTGCTCTTGAGTGGGTCCTTGACTCTGACTCTCCGGAACAATTCCGGTGCGAAATTGGGAATACCCCTGAAGCGTAGAGACTCTCCCTCGGTGAATACATCGCCAATCTGAATGGTACCGTGATTGTGCAGTCCGATGATGTCCCCGGGATACGCCTGTGCGGTCTGGACCCGGTTACCGGCCATGAAGGTTACCGCGTCGGCGACCTTCACGTTCTTATTCAATCGCACATGGTGCATGCGCATGCCCTGTTCGTAGCTCCCCGAGCACACACGCAGAAATGCAATTCGATCACGATGCTTCGGATCCATGTTGGCCTGAATCTTGAAGACGAAGCCCGAAAACTTCTCCTCAGCCGGTGACACGATGCGTGCCTCGGTCTCCCGGGGTTGAGGTGCAGGCGCCACCGCAACGAACCCGTCCAGCAGGTCTTTGACCCCGAAGTTGCCCAGTGCAGTCCCGAAGTAAACGGGAGTCAGCGTTGCGGTGAGAAAATCTTCGGAGCTGAATTCATGGCTGGCGCCACGAACCAGCTCGATCTGCTCGACGAAGCCGGGATATTCGTCGCCGAGATATTGCCGGGCCGCAGAGCTATCGAGCCCGGATATTTCTGCGAAGGCATGAATGTGATGACCATGGCCGTGTTCGTAACAGAGGATATTGTCGTTGTATAGATCATAGACCCCGCGGAAGTAGCGGCCCATGCCAAGAGGCCAGGTCATCGGCGCGCATTGAATCTGCAGAACGTCTTCGATCTCATCCAGGATCTCGATGGGATCACGGATCTCTCGATCGAGTTTGTTGATGAAGGTGAGGATCGGCGTATCGCGCAGTCTACACACTTCCATCAGTTTGACGGTTCTCGGCTCGACGCCTCGAGCACCGTCAATGACCATCAGCGCCGAATCCACAGCGGTCAATGTTCGGTAGGTGTCTTCGGAAAAGTCTTCGTGACCGGGTGTGTCGAGTAGATTGACCACGGCGCCTTGATAGGG
Source organism: Gammaproteobacteria bacterium (assembly GCA_003228415.1). Classification (GTDB taxonomy): domain Bacteria; phylum Pseudomonadota; class Gammaproteobacteria; order Pseudomonadales; family Azotimanducaceae; genus SZUA-309. The sequence goes on from QIDL01000247.1 coordinate 2,267, forward strand.
AAACTGCATCACCGAGGTGGTGACCGAAATGCCACGCTCCTGCTCCATAGTCATCCAATCGGAGGTGGCATGGCGGTCGGACTTACGCGACTTCACGGTTCCGGCAAGCTGGATCGCATTACCGAACAGCAGGAGCTTTTCGGTAATGGTGGTCTTTCCCGCATCCGGGTGGGAAATAATCGCAAAGGTGCGCCTGGCATCGATTGCTCGAGCATCAACGCCGTTCGCATCCTGAGTGGCGGACATGGAAAGGACCTTTCAGAGAAAAAGCGCGCGATTATACCTGCAGCGGCAGGGGTGAGGACACCAGTCGCTATTTGTCGAAATACGATTCCAGATCGATCACCAGAACCCTGGCATCCTCCTGACCCAGAAATGCTGGATAGTAATTTTTCCTGACCCCGACCTCGGCGAATCCCAGCGATTCGTAAAGTTGCGATGCCACCTGATTTGACGGCCGAACCTCGAGAAACAGCGCATCTGCACCCACCTTCCGGGCCGCCTCCATCGCATGCAATACCAGACAGCGGCCATAGCCGGCACCCTGCAAGCTACGATTGACACAGACATTCAACAGATGGGCCTCACCTGCGCCAATCGTCACCACCGCGTGGCCTACAATCTCTGCATCTATCTCTGCGACCCAGCACTGGTTTCCTGCCTTCAGACAGTCAGCAAATACGCCACGACCCCAGGGGAAACCGTAGGCGCTGGACTCATTTTCAATCACTACATCCAGATCCGATGTGCACATCGGCCGTATATTCATTGCAACCAGCGTTTCGAAATTTCCAACCAGGTCGATTTTTTCAATTCGCCACTGATCATGAGCTCATCGATGCCTGGCAGCCGCAGAGCATCCTCCGGCAGCCGATTTTCATCGACCCGCTCACAGGTCTCCCTGGTGATCAGTACCCTGTCAGTGGCCGCGTCCGCTACCTGTTTCTCGACAAATGCACCAAGCGCTTTCCTCATGCTGGATTCGGTATTTTCGATACCCTGCTGAGGCCAGGAAAATATCAGTTGCGTGCAATCTTTACCCCAGTTGCCGGTCGCCCCGGCAAGCAGTTCGGCCCCGAAACGTCTCCCGGCCCTGACGTCCGTTGGCTGAATCAACAACAATCCACCTTCGCTGACCAGGCTCAAAACCCTGAAAGCGTCTACCGCCGGGATCATTGACACTGCGCTGACAGGCTCTTCCACCGTCTCTTCATCGGCAGATCCTGCTGCCGGGTGTTCGTTCGATGCGGGTTCGAGAACGGTCTCATCTGCACGCCCATCGATTCTGAGACGCCAGACCGTGACACCCAGCTCACTGAGTATTTGCGCGGTATCCATGCCTTTTCATTGTACACTTACTGTCCTTTGAGAATGATGAGTTTCAATGAAATACCTCACCGACGACGTTCGCATCACCGGCATGGAGGAGGTCGTCGCTCCGAATGAACTCATCACCGAGATTCACGTCAGCGATGAAGTCTCGGAACTCATATTTTCGAATCGCCAGACAATCGGCCAGATACTCCGAGGTGAAGATTCAAGACTGCTGGTCGTTATCGGACCCTGCTCCATCCACGATCCCAAGGCTGCACTGGAATATGCAGATCGGCTTCACGAGATCGCGTTAGAGCTATCCGATCAGCTACATATCGTCATGCGCGTATATTTCGAGAAGCCGCGCACCACCGTCGGCTGGAAAGGGCTGATCAACGATCCCAATCTGAATGATTCTTTCGACATCAACCATGGTCTGCGAGTTGCTCGCGGACTGCTTCTGAATATCGCGGAGCGCGGCCTGGGTACCGCAACCGAGTATCTGGATCCAATCACACCGCAGTACGTGGGAGACCTTGTCTCCTGGGGAGCAATCGGCGCTCGCACCACAGAAAGCCAGATCCATCGCCAGCTGGCTTCTGGCTTATCCTGTCCGATCGGATTCAAAAACAGCACGGACGGATCGATTCAAGTAGCGGTCGATGCGATCAACAGCGCCGCGAATCCCCACATTTTCCTCTCCGTCACGAAAGAAGGGCACTCCGCCATTTTTTCCACTTCCGGCAACAGAGACTGTCACGTGATTCTAAGAGGCGGTGGCGGTAAGCCGAACTATGACAACCCCTCCGTCCACTATGCGTCACGGCTTCTCGAACAGTCGGGACTCAACAATCGGGTCATGATCGACATGAGCCACGCCAACAGCGAGAAAGACCATACCAGACAGATCAAGGTCTGCGATGACATCTGTCGACAACTGGGCGACGCTGAGATGCGCATATTCGGGGTGATGATCGAAAGTAATCTGGTGGAAGGCAGCCAGAAAATAAGTCACTCACACGAACTGACCTACGGTCAGAGTATTACCGACGCCTGCATCGGCTGGGAAGACAGCGTCGGATGTCTGCAGACACTCGCCCAGGCTGTTAAGAAGCGTGCCGCTTCAACTTGATCGATTTTTTTGCGCTGAATAGACGCTCCATCATCAGCAAAACAAACAGCACCAGATAGAGCAACCCTTCGCCGTAACCGTCCTTCGTCAACCAGAAATAGTGCAGAAGGCCCAATCCGGCAATGGCATAAACAAGACGGTGGAGTCTCTGCCAGTTACTCCCAAGCCGTCGACGCCAGTTATTTGTCGAGGTAACCGCCAAAGGGACCAGCGCCAGCAGAGCGGTAAATCCCACGGTAATGTAGGTTCGCTTCACCAGGTCTTCCTGGATGATCTTCCAATCGAACTCCGCCAACAAAGCCAGATAAGATAGAAAGTGCAGCAACACATAGGTGAAGGCGAACAGACCAACCATCCTTCTGAATCGAATGAGTCGCGGCGCGCCAAACAATCTGCGCAACGTGGACAGGCATAGAGTGAGCAGCAGAATTCGGATCGCCCCGATGCCGAGAAACAGCACCACCGCTTCTCCCGGATCAGCCCCCAGCCGACTCCCCGGCTCGTCGATCTCTCCAATAACAGCGACAACGAGCCAGCCCAGCGGGCCCGACAGCCCGATGAACACCAACCCCTTCAGAACAAGGTTAATACTGACGCGCGAGATCCATGCCGTCGTAGAGTGACGCCACCTGCTCCGCATAGCCGTTGAACGGCAGAGTCGGCCTCCGGTTGGGACTGAACAACGTGCTCGGCAGACGTCGTTCCGATGCCTGGCTCCAACGCGGATGGTCTACCGCCGGGTTTACATTGGCGTAGAAGCCGTATTCGCTCGGAGCGATCAGCTTCCAGGTATTGACGGGCTGGCGGCGCGTGAAACGGATGCTGACGATGGATTTGATACCCTTGAACCCATACTTCCAGGGCACGATCAACCGCCAGGGTGAACCGTTCTGATTTGGCAGTTTCCTGCCATAGACGCCCACGGCGATGATGGTCAGCGGGTGCATCGCTTCATCGATCCGCAGACCCTCTACATAGGGCCAGTCAATACTGCTGAACAGCGCCTTCTGCCCCGGCATCTCCGAGGGGCGGTAGAGGGTGGTGAACTCCACATATCTGGCATTGGAGTTCGGTTTGAATCTGGCAAGAATATCCTTCAACGGGATGCCCATCCAGGGCACCACCATGGACCAGGCTTCCACGCATCGAAACCGATAAATTCGTTCCTCCACCGTCAACCCTTTGATGACGTCCTCTAAATCGAACTCTCCCGTCATCTCGGCTTCACCACTCACCTTGACCTGCCAGGGTGCTGTGGTAAGCCGATGCGCATGCTCCGAGGGGTCCATCTTCTCGGTGCCAAACTCATAGAAGTTATTGTAGCCGGTGACAATGTTCTCCGGGGTCAGAGGCTCATTGACCTCGGGCACCGTATACCCGGACGCAAGGGGTGAGAACATCCCCGCCGAGACGATACCGACGGATTTGACGAACTGTCGCCGATTGATGAACTGCGATTCCGGGGTGATCTCATAGCTCGGAATATCTTCAGGCTTTTTAATCAGCACGACGACGCGTCTCCTCTCTCAAACCAGGCTCCGATTCAGAACCTCAACCAGTAGGACACAGATCCCAGGCTGTCGTTCATTCAAACTTCGACACGCTGTTTACGCTTACGCCAGCGACGCCAGGCGTGGTGCGCTGGACCAGATGCCGCATAAACTACCGATAGCAGCAGCAGTACCCTTGGTGGATCCAGAAACAATACAGCAAACACCAGAACAGCGACGACAAGCGTAATGAAAGGCACCCTCCCTTTCAGATCCAGCGCCTTAGGCGAGAAGTAACGGAAATTGGAGACCATGAGGAGCCCGACCACCACGATCACCACCGCCATGATCGCCGCTGTCGCAATCGACGGGGATCCGAGACCGAAGTCCGTCCACGCCCATACCAGACAAGCAATGATCGCCGCTGCCGACGGGCTCGCGAGACCGGTAAAGGTCTTGTTGTCCCCCTGGGTATTGAACCGGGCCAGCCGCAGGGCTGCGCAGGCCATGTAGACAAAGGTTGCCACCCAACCCACCTTCCCCAGCGAGTCCAACCCCCAGGAGAACGCCACGAGCGCCGGCGCCACCCCAAACGCCACCATATCCGACAGCGAATCGTATTCAGCACCGAATCGGCTTTCGGTTTTTGTCCACCGAGCCACCCGGCCATCCGCGGTATCCAACAGGCCCGCGACGAAGATGGCGAGCGCGGCGGCGATAAAATCGCCATTCATACCGGCGACGATGGCAAAGAAACCGGCAAACAGCGCACCGGTGGTGATGAGATTAGGCAGTAGATAGATTCCCCGGCGCCGGGACTTCCCGCCCTCTTCCAGGGATTCATCGACACCGGATACCGATTGCAGTTTGGGGTCTTCGCTCACTGTCACCCCCGGTTGTGTATGAGTTACGCCTCAACCATGCGTGAGGCCTATCAGTTCTTGTCTTTATCGACCAGACGATTTTCCTGAATCCATGGCATCATAGCACGCAAGCCGACACCCACTTCCTCGATCTGGTGGCTCTGGCTGATGCGGCGCATCGCCTTGATGGTCGGCGCGCCGGCCTGATATTCACCGACGAATTCCCGGGCGAACTGACCGGTCTGGATCTCTGTGAGAATGCGCTTCATCTCCGCCTTGGTTTCCTCGGTGACAAGACGCGGACCTCGGGTCAGACCGCCGTATTCCGCGGTATTGGAAACCGTGTACCACATATTGCTGATCCCGCCTTCGTAAAAGAAATCGACGATCAGTTTGAGTTCATGCAGACATTCGAAATAGGCCATTTCCGGTGCGTAGCCGGCTTCCACCAGCGTTTCGAATCCAGCCTGAACAAGTGCCGCCGCACCACCACACAGTACCGCCTGCTCACCGAAAAGATCTGTCTCTGTCTCTTCGCGGAAAGTCGTTTCGATGATACCTGCCCGGCCACCGCCGTTCGCAGAAGCATAGGACAGCGCCGTGTCCCTGGCCTGACCGGTGGCATCCTGATAGATCGCAATCAGGCTCGGTACGCCGCCACCTTCGACATAGGTGGAGCGAACCGTATGACCCGGACCTTTTGGGGCGATCATGATCACGTCCAGATCGGTGCGTGGTTCGATCAGTCCAAAGTGGATATTGAATCCATGGGCAAAGCACAGCGTTGCACCTTCCTTGACGTTCGGCAGAATATCATCGCGATAGAGAATCTGTTGATGCTCATCGGGAGCGAGCACCATCACCAGATCCGCATCTTTCACACCGCCGGCTACTTCGGCAACCTTGAAACCGGCATTCTCGGCTTTGCGCCAGGAGTCCGAACCAGAGCGCAGACCGATGCTGATATTCTGAACACCCGAATCACGGAGATTGTTGGCGTGGGCGTGACCTTGGGATCCATAACCCACTATCAACACGTTCATCTTCTGAATGATGGACAGGTCTGCGTCTTTGTCATAATAAACTTGCATCGAGCTTCCTCAATAAACTGAACCGATTTCAATCGAACCTGGGGCACACCAGGAAACGCCTGCTTGCAACAAGCACTTACACGCCTAGTATTTTCTCGCCTCGACCAATACCCGACACACCGGTACGCGCGACTTCGAGTATGCTGAGCTTACCGATGGCCCGAATGAATGCATCGAGTTTCCCGCTCGGCCCGCTCAGCTGCACAGTGTAGCCATTGGGCGTCACATCGATGATCTGGCCCCGAAAAATATCTGTAGTGCGTTTGATCTCGGCACGCGCTGCGCCCTCGGCGCGGACCTTGATCAGCATCAACTCTCGTTCGACATGAGCCGCCTCGGACAGGTCCACGACCTTCACGACTTCAACAACCTTATACAGATGCTTGATGATCTGCTCAATCTTGCTGTTGTCGCCAATGGTCGTCACCGTCAGCCGCGACAAAGTCGCATCTTCTGTCGGTGCGACGGTCAAGCTCTCGATATTGTAATTTCTCTGAGCAAACAACCCCACCACCCGCGACAGAGCACCCGGCTCATTTTCCAGCAGAACGGCGATGATGTGGCGCATCACATGTAGTCTCCCTGAATACTGGAGGTGATTTTTGACAGGTGCATGTCCTGCATGGATCCGCCCTTGATCGCCATCGGATAGACATGTTCATGGGGATCCACCCAGACGTCTACGAAGACCGTGCGATCCTTCAACTCATCGCTGAACGCCTGAGTCATGACCGGCTCGAGATCTTCCGCCTTATCCACCTTGAATCCGACGTGACCGAAGGCTTCGACCAGCGTCTTGAAATCCGGTAAGGAGTCGCTGTACGTACTCTGGGAGTGCCGACCGCCGTATTGCATATCCTGCCACTGCTTGACCATGCCGAGGGCCTGGTTGTTCAGGTTCACGATCTTGACAGGCAAGCCATACTGCAGACAGGTAGACAGCTCCTGCATGTTCATCATGAAGCTGCCTTCGCCCGTCACACAGGCGACGGTTGCTCCCGGATAGGCAAACTGCACGCCCATGGCCGCCGGCAGGCCGAAGCCCATGGTCCCGAGACCGCCGGAATTGACCCAGCGGCGCGGCCAGTCAAATTTGTAATATTGAGCGGCGAACATCTGGTGTTGACCCACGTCGCTGGTGACGAAAGCCTCGCCATTGGTCGCTCGATACAAGGCCAGAACCGCGTGTTGCGGGAGGATCGGTTTTCCCGCTTCCACCTTCATGTTGTGATCGAGTCCGTGAGCCGTGCGCCAGCCTTCAATCTGCTGCCACCAGAGATCGAGCGCGTCGGTTTCCGGCGGATGCTTTTCCCGCAGCCTGTCGAGGCACTCGTTCAGATCCTCGAGCACGCTCGCGACCTGGCCGACAATGGGGATGTCTACTTCGATGATTTTCGAGATCGATGCGGGGTCCACATCGATATGTATGATGGTCGCGTCCACACAGAACTTCTGTGTGTTGTTGGTCACACGGTCATCGAAACGCGCGCCTACAGCCAGAATCACATCGGCATGATGCATCGTCATGTTGGACTCAAAGGTGCCATGCATTCCGAGCATGCCCAGACACTGCCGGTCGGTGCCGGGAAACCCACCGAGCCCCATCAGCGTATGGGTCACCGGAAAGTTCAGCGTTCTGGCCAGCCGCGCGAGCTGCTCTGAACCATTTCCGATCACCACGCCACCACCGGCGTAGATCACGGGCCGTTTGGCTGCAATCAGAGCCGCGGCAGCTTTGCGGACCTGCCGGCCGTTACCCTTGACCGCAGGATTGTAGGAGCGCAGCACAAGCTGCTCGGGATAGGCATAGGTCGCCGTGATCTCCGGATCGGTCGTATCCTTGGGCACGTCGATCACCACTGGCCCGGGCCGGCCGGTGGTGGCAATGTGAAACGCCTTCCAGACGGTCTCGGGAATGTCTTCGGCACGCTTGATGATGAAACTGTGTTTCACCACCGGACGTGAAATACCCACCATGTCGGTTTCCTGAAAGGCATCGGTGCCGATCAATTTGTTCGGCACCTGACCGGAAATCACCACCATCGGGGAAGAGTCCATATGGGCGGTCGCAATCCCGGTCACAGCATTGGTCGCGCCAGGTCCGGAGGTGACCAGCACCACGCCGGCCTTTCCGGTTACCCGCGCGTAAGCATCGGCCATGTGGGTGGCCGCCTGCTCGTGCCGGACCAGGATGTGCTCGATCTTCTGTTGTTTGAAAATGGCATCGTAGATGTGCAGGGCAGAGCCACCCGGGTAGCCGAAGATATATTCGACGCCGGCATCCTGCAGCGCTCGAATAAGCATCTCTCCACCAGAAAGCTGTTCCGCCGATTCAACTTCGTTGTCGATTGCCACTTCTGTACTCTTTTCTGTCATCTAACTCGTCAATCGCCACCATCCGGGCCGTCCATATCGCGGCATCGCAGACGTGACCGCAAGCCTCTCGTAACCAATCTGTAACTGGTTGATTTGTTGGGGGTTTGGCTGGTCCAAAGACGAAAAGGCGGCTATTCTTGGGGTTGCGCCTGGACATGTCAACGATAGTGAGACCCAGGTCACAAAATTCACCCCAACTGGCCCATGCGCAGAACCGACCGGCCGCGCTACAATGAAGCTCGCAACGAACCCGCGTGGGAATTCTTGTGGGTATCAGAGTCGAGAAAACAAATATGAATCGACCCAGTATCAGAGCCTTGTTGAGTATCGCCTTGGCGTCAATCGCGTTCGCCGCAAGCGCCGATCAGGTCTACCGCTGGGTGGATGAGGATGGTGTGGTGAACTACACGCAACAGAAACCGCGTGATACGGTCGCAGAGCAGTTGACCATCAGCACCGGAGCGCCCCGCGTGATGGATACCACACCCGCGCCCATCGTCAGCCCCGCCACCGGCCAGGAGTTGAACGCCGATCAGCAGAAAATGCTTGAAGGTCTGCGGGCGGTCGAGCAAGCACGTAAAAACGAAATCGCCAAGATTAAACAAGAAAATTGCCAAAAGTCTCGATCGGTACTTTCACGATTGACCATCAAGAATCGTATTCGAGTGAAAGACGAGACCGGCGAGTACCAGATCATGGGCGAGGATGAACGCCAGGAACGGATCCAGAAGGCCCAGGAAGGTATCGCGCAGTACTGCGCAGCCGCTTGAGAGAAACCCAGGGAACCTCTGAGGTTCCCTCAGTTGCGCTCTGTTATCCCGGTAGCCACACCAGCGATGCCATCCGGCCGGTCACTCCGAGTTGCCGATAGGAATACAGTTTCTCCGCCTGCACGGTGCACAGCCGGTCGCACCATACTTCCTCAACTCCCAAGTGTCGGAGTTGTTGTTCCGCCAGCTTGAACAGATCCAGGTGCCCTTTCGAAGCAGATCGACCTCGCACAATCACGCCTTCGGCCACAGATCCCAGAGTCTCGACCGCGCTTAACACCTCTGCCCCAACCTCGTAGGCGCCAGGCCCGATTCCCGGCCCGATCCAGGCCACACAATCTTGAAACGGAAAGGCTTCGAGCGTCCGCCCCAGGACACCGCCAACCAGGCCGCGCCACCCCGCATGGGCAATGGCCACACCACGGAATTGCCGATCAACCAATACCACCGGCAGGCAGTCGGCAGTCAATACCGCCAGAGCCACCTGCGGTTCATCGGTCCACACGGCATCGGCCTCACGGTCCTGACCCACCGTCTGTGCCCCGGCTCGAATGACGCGATTTCCATGGACCTGACGCAGCCAGTGAATCGGCAGTCCGCCGATCGCCCGCCTGAGCCGACGCCGGTTTTCGGCGACGTCCAGCGCATCGTCGCCGACGTGAGTGGCTAGATTGAAAGATCGATAATGATCCATACTCGAACCACCCGAACGGGTTGTCGTCACCACGCAGACTCGCTCCGCATAAGACCAGCCGGGTGAAATCCACTCCGATTCAGCCATCTGCGCTCTGCGGATGGGTATCGCGATCGTGCTGTAAAGCCTCGATGAGCCCCTGCATATCGGCGGGGAGAGGTACTTCGAAGTTGAGCTTCTTTGCGGTGACCGGATGCTCGAAACCCAGCCGGTATGCATGAAGCGCCTGTCTGGAAAAGCCCCTCAGCAGGCTCACCAGAGTCTCCTGGGCTGCCGGAGGAAGCTTGCCTCTCGCGCCATAGCGGCGATCGCCAATCAGGGGAAAGCCGATACTGGATAGATGGACCCGTATCTGGTGAGTCCGCCCGGTGGCCAATTCTGCTTCCACCAGGCTGTGCACTCGAAACCGCTCCAGAACACGGACTCGCGTCAACGCCCGTTTACCATCCTCCCGGATCTGCTGCCGGGTACGCAGCCGCGAATCGCGACCGATCGGTTGATCGATATCGCAGCCGACAATCATCCGCCCTTCGGTCGCTGCCAGGTAGCGGCGCTCGATCCGTCGTTCCTGCAACATGCGCGTAAGTCGGGTATGTGACGTCAGTGTGGCGGCAACGACCAGCAGACCGCTGGTGTCCTTATCCAGGCGATGGATGATGCCAGCTCGCGGCAGCAGGCTGAGTGACGGTCTATGGTGAAGCAGACCGTTCACCAGGGTGTGATCCCGATTGCCGGCCCCTGGATGAACGACCAGCCCGACCGGTTTGTTGATGATCAGAAGATCATCGTCTTCATGAACCAGACCGAACGAGATCGGTTGACGAGTTACCCAGTCTTCCCTCGGCTCCAGGGTGACGTCGAGTTCGAGCAGTTCACCCCCATTCAGGCGGACTTTCGGCTTGAGTCGAATTCCGTTGACGGTCAGCGCTCCGCTGGAGATCCACTCACTCAGCAGAGCGCGGGAGAAATCGTCGAACAATTCGGCCGCGACTTTGTCTACCCGTTGACCGCCCAGTTCGGGTGGAACCACCGCAGAACGCCTTACCACGCTCACAACAGGCTCTGGCGACAACCGTGGCGCCGATTTATCCTCCTGCTGCTCCACACTCACCGTCGTTACTGGCTTGACCACAACCGAGTTGCAACCGTACGCTAAATCGTTAAATTAGCGAAACTTTTTCATAGCCGAGGTTCCATGATCATGAACCGCCTGGCGATCGCGCCACAGGCCGCAGGTCGCTTCAGTTTGCAGCTCTTGACGGTGCTTTTGCTGATCACCGTGAGCGGGTGTTCGTGGATGCCGTTTTTCGGCAAAGACAAGGACCACGACTTCGAGTCCCAGGATCAGGACACCACCGAGCAAATTCTCTACCGGAACAGCCAGCGCAGCCTCCGCTCAGGCAACTATACCGTCGCCATCGAGACCCTGCAGCGGCTCGAGGCCCGTTTCCCCTTCGGCCGCTATGCCGAGCAGGCACAACTCGAGATTATTTACGCCCATTACATGGCTGCAGCCTTTGAATCGGCTCGAACAGCAGCCGACCGGTTCATCCGTCTCAATCCGAGTCATCCGCACATCGACTATGCGTACTTTTTGAAGGGCCTGGCTGCCTACAGTCAGAACAAGGGAATGATGGATCGGGTCTTTGCTTCGAAGCCCTCGAAACGGGATATGACGTCGGCGCGTGATGCCTACGCTGATTTCGGAACGTTGCTGGCACGGTATCCTTCCAGCCAGTATGCCCCCGACACTCGCCAGCGCATGCTGTATCTACGGGATCTGATCGCCCGGTCCGAGCTCAACATCGCAGACTACTACATGCGCCGAGCCGCTTACGTTGCCGCGAGCAACCGGGCCCGGTATGTTGTGGAAACCTACTCCAAGTCGGAGGTAGCGGCGGATGCTCTCGCCATTGTCATCGAGGCCAACTATCGGCTTGGCCAGGAAGAAGCCGCCAATGATGCGCTCAGGGTTCTGGCGATGAACTTCCCGGATTATCCAGCTTTCGACAAAAACGGAAATCTGGTGCTCAAAGATCAGATCCGCAACCGGGATCGCTCCTGGACCAACCTGATCACTTTCGGCCTGTTGGACCGACCGAAGGTCCCACCTCCCATTGAGATGATACAGCCAGAAGGAACCGACTCTTTCGACACCAGTTCGTGATCACTTACCGCGCGGAAATTCTCGATGAGATCGAACGTCGACGGCTCGGCCTGACCGTCGGACTGCTCAAGGTCTACAATTACTACAGGGTCCTGGTAGGTCTCGCGCTGATCGCCGTATCCGCCCAGACCCTGATCGAATCCCGCCTG
>QIDL01000226.1 GCA_003228415.1 Gammaproteobacteria bacterium
ATAAATTTGCGGCCCTCGAGGCCGCCGGAGTGCGCACGGTGAAAAGCCTCGCGGAAATCGGTGAGGCGTTAGCGGAAGTCACCGGCTGGACTTGATTTTCCAGGATTTGGACCAATAAAGCTGGGGAACCTCTGAACAATTCCCGTTCGCTCAGCACGGACTTCGGGTGCTTTCGGGAATGGTTCAGAGGTTCCCCAGATCTTCCCTAGACCTTCACCAGGCGCTAATTTTCATGGCCGAGTCCGAAATCTCCGAAACCACCGAAACTTTTGGCTTCCAGACAGAAGCCAAGCAGCTGCTGCAGCTGATGATCCACTCTCTGTACTCCAACAGAGAGATTTTCCTGCGAGAACTCATCTCCAATGCCTCGGACGCGATCGACAGGTTGCGTTTTCGGGCCATCTCCGAGCCGGAGCTGATCGATGCCAGCACCGAGTTCGTGATCAGGGTGACCTTCGATGCCGATGCCGGAACGCTGACCATTACCGACAACGGGGTCGGTATGACTCGCGACGAAGTCATCGAACATCTCGGGACCATCGCCAGATCCGGGACCGCCGAGTTCTTGAAACAGCTCAGCGGCGATCAGCAGAAGGACGCAACCCTGATCGGACAGTTCGGGGTCGGTTTTTACAGCACCTTCATCGTAGCCGACGAGGTGGAAGTGCTGACCCGTGCCGCGGGAACCGAGACGGGTACGCTCTGGCGGTCCAAGGGAGAGGATGAATTCAGCGTCGAAGAAACAGCCGATCTCGAGCGTGGTACTCGGGTCATCCTGCATTTGAAGGAAGACGCCAGAGAATTTGCCGACAGCTATCGGTTACGGAGCATTGTCACCCGTTATTCGGATCACATCGGTGTGCCGGTTGAAATGGCCAAGCCCGTGGTGCCTGGAGCGGTCGATGCTGCGGACGCCTCTGAAGCAGATGCCTCTGAAGCAGAGGCCTCTGGAACAGAGGCTTCTGAATCCGAGGGTTCCGAATCAGGCCCTTCGGAATCGGTGGAATTCGAAGTGGTCAATTCCGCCAAGGCGCTATGGACCCGCTCGCGCAGCACCGTGGACGATGCCGAGTACAAAGAGTTCTACAAGCATGTGTCCCATGATTTTCAGGATCCTTTGAGCTGGAGTCATAACAAGGTGGAAGGCAAGCTCGAGTACACGAGCCTGCTGTATCTACCGGTATCCGCGCCGTTCGATCTGTGGAATCGTGAAGCCCCCAGGGGATTGAAGCTCTATGTTCAGCGGGTCTTCATCATGGATGACGCGGAACAGTTTCTCCCCCTGTATCTGCGCTTCATCAAGGGGGTGGTGGACTCCAACGATCTGCCTCTGAATGTCTCACGAGAGATACTGCAGGAAGACGCGCGGGTGACCTCCATTCGCAATGCCTTGACCAAACGCGCGCTCAACATGGTGGAGGGTCTCGCCGCCAGGGATAAGGAGTCCTATCAGACATTTATCAATCAGTTCGGCGAGGTACTCAAAGAAGGTGCCGGCGAGGACTTCACCAATCGCGAGGCGGTGTGCAAGCTGCTGCGATTCTCCTCCACCCATGATCCTCTGGAAGAAAAGCACGTCGGTCTGGACGCCTATGTCGAACGGATGGTGGAGGGTCAGCAGAAGATCTACTACCTGCTTGCCGAGTCTTTCGAAAACGCCAGAACGAGCCCGCATCTGGAGGTGTTTCGCAAGAACGGGATCGAGGTGCTGCTCATGTTCGATCGCGTCGATGAGTGGATGATGGGATCGCTGCATGAGTTCGATGGCAAACCCTTTCATGACGTGATGCGTGGCGAACTCGAGTTGCCCGGCGGCGCAACGGACAAATCCGAGGACGAAGAAGACCCTGAAACCAGCGCTTTGACCGAGCGCATTCAAGGCGTGCTCGGTGATGCCGTTACCGCGGTGCGTCCGTCACAGCGACTGACCGATTCGCCCGCCTGCCTGGTGCTTGGTGAACACGACATGGGCGCACAGATGCGCCGGATCATGGAAGCGACCGGGCAGTCCATGCCTGAATCGAAGCCGGTTTTCGAGTACAACGCCAGCCACCCGCTGCTCGAAAGACTCGATCAGGAAGCCGATGAAGATCGTTTTGGTGACCTGGTGCTGATTCTGTTCGATCAGGCGAGCCTCGCCGATGGAACGGCATTGAAGGATGCATCGGCCTACGTCAAGCGCTTAAACCAATTGCTGCTATCGCTCTTGAACGATTAGAGTAGGGTCGCATGAAATTTGCGCTACCCGCATGAAGCACTATCTATTGGCATTTGGCATTCTCTGCCAGTTTGCGGCAGCCGTAGATGTGGGTGATGCGCGAGACCCCCTGGCCCTCGAACGTTATCCGTATTCCTGGATCGTCGGTTACGAAAAGGACGACAGTTTGCGACCTCGCGAGTTCGCGCTCAGTCGCGTGGACAAGACACGGCGCCACATCCGTGTCGAACACGAAGTCCGAGCGTCCGCGACGCGGGAATGGGCGACCTACGAGATGCCCCAGGGAACTCATGCGGGTGACGTTTACGATCATTATCTGGCCGAACTGGGGAGCGATTCGCTGTTCAGCTGTCGTGGTCGGGATTGCGGGCGCAGCAATCACTGGGCGAACTACATTTTCAAGCAGGCGATCCTTTTCGGTCCGGACGCCAATCAGTTCTACCTGGCCGCCGAGCATGGCGACCACCTGATCGCGCTGTACGTCATCGAGCGTGGAAACAAACGGGTCTACGCACATCTGGAGGTGTTGCGCCCGGAAAGCAAGGTGGCTCTCACCACAAACGAAGTACTCCTCGAGCGTCTTGCGGGTAACGGGCTTGGGGTGATAGATGGCCTGACACCCGGTCGCGAGGGTCGGCTCGATGAAGCGGATCTGGTACTGCTGACCGAACTCGGCCAGGGGCTGGCGATTTTTTCAGATCAGACGATATACGTGGTCTGCCATCTCTATGGCTCGGCAGATCCGCAGGTGCTGCTCGAACAGTCGCAACGTTGCGCCGAAGTAGCTGTCCAGGGTCTTACGACAGATTCAGGGCCCTCGCTGCTGCCTTTTGCAGCCGGACCGCTGCTGCCTCGGACCGGCGGCAAGGCCTCCCGTCTCGAGTTGGTGATGCCGCACCGCCTGTCCCATAAACCTTGAGTCGACTGCCATGACGACGGTTGCCGACCTTATCGAGGCTGCCAGTCGCGAGTTTCAGGCCGCCGGGCTGGTGTTCGGCCACGGTACGGACAATGCCTGGGATGAAGCCAGCGCTCTGGTGCTCGGCGTCACAGGGTTGCCGGACGATCGGGCGAACCTGGTTGCGGTGGTCGACGACTCGACCGTGGAGCGAATCGCCTCGCTCAAGGACCGGCGCATACGGGAACGGATCCCGCTTCCTTACCTGCTGAATGTTGCAAAATTTGCCGGCGCTGAGTTTTTCGTTGAACCCGGCGTCGTGATCCCGCGCTCGCCGATCGCAGAACTGATCGTCCGTCGCTTCGAGCCCTGGCTCTCCCGGCCGCCTGCTACTTTGTTGGATCTGTGTTGCGGTTCCGGTTGCATCGGCATCGCGGCCGCTCTGCGGTTCCCCGATTGCCGTGTGACGCTGGTGGATAACGAGCCGACCGCCCTGGCTCTGGCTCGTCGCAATGTGGTCCTGCACCATCTCCAGGGTCGGGTTACCGTGATTGAATCGGATCTGTTTGACGCGCTTGCCGATGGGCCACCCTACGATCTGATCCTCACCAACCCGCCCTATGTGGATCGGGTGGATATGTCGAGCCTGCCGACGGAGTTTCGTCATGAACCGGTGGCCGGTCTCGATGGGGGACCGGATGGGCTCGAGTTCGTGCATCGAATTCTCACGGAAAGATTCGAACGCTCCCCACCTCGAGGCATGCTGGTGTGTGAAGTCGGTATGAGTGCACCCGCTTTGCTGCGAGCCTACCCGAAGGTGCCCTTCATCTGGCCGACGTTTAAAGACGGCGGCGGCGTGTTCATTCTGAATGCGCATTGAGACATACTGAGCGCTGTCTCGTGTGGTGCGGCCTGATTGGCGCGCACCCTGATCCCAGCAAACGAGTAGTGGCCATTGGCAGGAAATACCTTCGGACAGCATTTCACCGTCACCACTTTTGGCGAAAGCCACGGCCTGGCGCTTGGCGCGGTGGTGGATGGTTGTCCACCAGGACTGGAGTTGACCGAGGCCGATCTGCAGGGTGATCTGGACCGTCGTCGACCCGGCCAGTCGAAGTACACGACTCAGCGTCAGGAACCGGACCAGGTACAGATTCTTTCGGGTGTATTCGAAGGCAGAACCACCGGCACGCCTATTGGTCTTCTGATCAAAAACGTCGATCAGAAAAGCAAAGATTACAGCGATCTCAAGGATGTGTTCCGGCCCGGTCATGCCGACTACACCTATCAGGCGAAGTACGGTCTACGCGATCATCGCGGCGGCGGTCGAGCCTCGGCCAGAGAAACGGCGATGCGGGTTGCTGCCGGTGCCATCGCCAGGAAATATCTGGCTGGATACGGCATAGAGATCAACGGTTATCTGTCGGCCATCGGCGATCTTCGTATCGAAGCGAAGGATCTGCGGAACGTTTCGGAAAATCCGTTTTTCTGCCCGGATCCAGGCGCGGTGGATCGGATCGCCGAGTTGATCGATCGGCTGCGCCGAGAGGGGGATTCGATCGGAGCCGAGGTGAGCCTGGTGGCGAGTAACGTTCCAGCCGGGCTGGGCGAGCCGGTATTCGGTAAGCTCGATGCCGAGTTGGCGGCCGCTCTCATGAGCATCAATGCGGTGAAAGGAGTCGCCATCGGTGACGGTTTCGAGGTGATCGGTCAGCGCGGTACCGAGCACCGGGACGAGATCCGCAAAGAAGGGTTCACCAGCAATCATGCCGGAGGTGTGCTCGGCGGAATTTCGTCCGGCCAGGATGTGCTGGCGCGCCTGGCGCTCAAACCCACTTCCAGCCTCACGACACCGGGCAACACCATCGACAAAGACGGTAACGAAGTCGAAGTGGTCACCAAGGGGCGTCATGACCCCTGCGTCGGTATTCGAGCGGTTCCCATCGCCGAAGCCATGATGGCGCTGGTGCTGATGGATCAACTGCTGCGGCATCGCGGTCAGGTAGGTTGATCCGCGAACCGCTCGAGCACCTCGATGAACGCCTGAGCGGCGTTCGACTGGGTGCGATTCGGGTTCGTCACGCAGCCGAGCGTGCGCCTGAGCGGCGGGGCGTCGGTGTTGAGCCGTACCAGGTTGCCGGTGACCATGGAGGCGGGCAGCACGCTCCAGCCGAGACCGATGCCGGCCAGCATGCTGATGGTTTCCAGATAATTCGTGGACAGGTGAGAGGTGAGCTCGATTTGCCGTTCGCTGAAAAGACCCGCCACGATCCGGCCGGTATAGGTGGCGAGCCCTGGCAACACCGCGGGGTAGGAGGCGAGATCCGGCAGCGCGACAGCGCCGGCTGACGCCAGCGGGTGGTCGCTGGCCACAATGAAGCACAGCGGGTCATCCCAGAGCGCATGGTAGTCCAGGTTTCGATCCCCCTCGGGGTTGAGCGTGACCACCGCGAGCTCACTGTCGCCTTTCCTGACCAGATCATGTGCCGCTTCGGAATCTTCGAAGCGGATGTCGAGCTGGACAGCGTCAAAGGTGTTGCTGAATTCTTTGAGAACGGGAGCCAGTCGATGCAATCCCACGTGATGGGAGGTTGCCAGGTGCAGCGAGCCGCTGATCTGCTCGTTGAGATTCCGCAGCAGTCGTTGGGTATCGAGCATGGCGGCAACGAGATGCTCGGCTCTTGGCAGCAGCAACTGACCGCCGCTGGAGAGATGTACCTGTTTGCCGACCCGATCGAACAGCCGTGTGTCGAGGGTGTTTTCCAGATTTTTGATGCGCTTGGTGACCGCCGGTTGCGTCAGATGAAGCGAGATCGCGGCCCTTGAAAATGAGCGGGCCGCCGCGACGGCCAGGAAGGTTTCCAGGTCGGAGAAATTCATTCCAATAAGTTATCATAATAATAAAAATAATGAATTTGTTTTATCCATCTGAGCCTCATAACATGCGCTGGAATTTCTGAGGTCCAAAAGGCACCCCGCGTGGCTGGAAGAACGCTCTACGACAAGGTCTGGGATGCCCATGTGGTGGGCGTTCGGCGCGATGGTCAGACGATGATCTACATCGATCAGCAGCTATTGCACGAGGTCACCTCGCCCCAGGCATTCGAGGGTCTGGCCCTGGCGGAGCGGATGCCGTGGCGGATCGACGCCAATCTGGCCACTCCGGATCACAATGTACCGACGCTGAACCGGTCTCTTGGAATCGATGGGATCACCGACCTGGTGGCCCGGGAACAGGTTGAGACACTGGATATGAATTGCCGCCGCTATGGCATCAGGCAATTCGATATCCTCGATCAGCGCCAGGGCATCGTCCATGTGATCGGCCCGGAGCAGGGGGCAACACTGCCAGGTATGACGATTGTCTGCGGCGATTCTCATACCTCCACCCACGGTGCTTTCGCTGCGCTTGCGCAAGGAATCGGCACCTCGGACGTGGAGCACGTGCTGGCCACTCAATGTCTGGTCCAGGCTAAGGCGGGTAATTTCAGCCTGCGGGTCGACGGCGAGCTGGATAAAGGTGTCTCGGCCAAGGATCTGATCCTGGCGATCATCGGCAGGATTGGCACCGCGGGGGCCAACGCCCATACCGTCGAATTTCGCGGTCAGACCATTCGCGCACTGACGATGGAAGGGCGCATGACCCTGTGCAACATGGCCATCGAATGTGGCGCCCGAGCCGGAATGGTCGCGGTGGACGATACCACTTTCGATTACGTGGCCGGTCGCCCCTTTGCACCGACCGGCAGTCGCTGGGACGAGGCGGTCGCCTGCTGGCGAACCCTGGTTTCCGACGATGACGCGATTTTCGACAAAGAAATTGTCATAGATGCCGGGCGGCTGGTGCCCCAGGTTTCCTGGGGGACTTCCCCGGAAATGGTGGTGGGGGTCGATGAGGCCGTCCCGAATCCCGCCCGGGTGAGCGACGCCGGACAGGCCGAGGCCATTGAACGAGCCTTGCAGTACATGGGGCTGAAAGCCGATCAGCCGATCACCGATATTCGTCTGGATCGCATATTCATCGGGTCCTGCACCAATTCGAGGATCGAGGATCTACGCGCCGCTGCCGGGCTGGTGCGAGGAAAACGGGTGGCTTCGAGCGTGAAACAGGCATTGGTCGTGCCAGGTTCCGGACTCGTCAAGGCTCAGGCCGAGGCAGAGGGTCTGGCAGAGGTATTTCTCGAGGCGGGTTTCGAGTGGCGGGACGCCGGTTGCTCCATGTGCCTGGCCATGAATCCTGACCGGCTGGGGCCGGGAGAGCATTGTGCCTCCACTTCCAATCGTAATTTCGAGGGCCGTCAGGGCCATGGTGGCCGAACTCATCTGGTCAGCCCCGCCATGGCGGCCGCGGCCGCGGTGCATGGCCGTTTTGTCGACGTGAGGAAACTGCTATGACTCCGTTTATTCGCGAATCAGGCACGGTATTGCCACTGAACCGGGTGAACGTGGATACCGATCAGATCATCCCCAAGCAGTACCTCAAGTCCATTCGACGCAGCGGGTTCGGTGACAACCTCTTCGATGGTTGGCGTTATCTGGATGAAGGGGAGTTCGGCATGACGCTCAACGAGCGCCGGATCAACCACGAATTTGTCCTCAACGATCCCCGTTATCAGGCTCCACGAATCCTGTTGGCGAAGGAAAATTTCGGCTGCGGTTCCAGTCGTGAACATGCCGTGTGGGCCCTCATGGAATTCGGTTTTCGTTGTGTCATCGCGCCCAGTTTCGCGGATATATTTCTCAGTAATTGCTTTAAAAATGGTCTATTACCCATTGTTTTAAATGAAGAAATTATTCTAGAATTGTTCGAGCTTGCGACAAGAAAACAGGCTATGGACCTGACCGTGGATCTACCCGGGCAAACCGTCGAGCTGCCGGACCGGCGACAGATCCATTTCGACATGGATCCAATTCGAAAGGAAACTCTCCTCAAGGGCCTCGACGAGATAGAGTTGACCATGGCCCATCGCGCATCCATCGAAGCCTTCGAAGCCGTCCACCGCCGGGCCCAGCCGTGGTTGTTCGATAAGGAGACTTGCTCGTGACCCAGCGGATTCTCGTACTACCCGGTGACGGCATTGGCCCGGAGGTGGTTCCGGTGGCCGTGGCCGTGTTGGAGCGGGTGGCAGACCGCTTCGATTTTGCGATCGAGCTCGATAGCGCGCTGGTGGGAGGAAAGGCCATCGACGAGACCGGATCGCCGCTGCCTCCGGAAACGTTGGCAAAGGCCGCTGAGTCCAGGGCAGTGCTGCTTGGCGCCGTGGGCGGGCCCGCATGGGATGACTTGCCAACCCTGGAGCGGCCGGAACGAGGCCTGCTGGGGCTGCGAGCGGGCCTGGAGCTGTTTGCCAATCTGCGACCGGCGATACTCTTTGAGCCGCTGGCTGAAGCCTCGTCACTGAAATCGGAACTGGTGGCGAATCTGGACATCCTCATCGTTCGCGAGCTGACCGGCGGAATCTATTTTGGCGAACCGCGCGGCGTCGAGGTGGTGGACAACGAGCGGCGCGGGTTCAATACCTATGTCTACACGGAGCACGAGATAGATCGAATCGCCAGGGTGGCCTTCGATCTGGCGGCCAGGCGCGGTGGTCGATTGTGTTCGGTCGACAAGGCCAATGTGCTGGAAGTCACACAGCTCTGGCGGGAAGTGGTCAGCGCGGCGGCAAACGACTACCCGCAGGTAGAACTCGGCCATATGTACGTGGACAACGCGGCCATGCAGTTGGTACGCGAGCCGAAGCAGTTCGATGTCATCGTCACCGGCAACATGTTTGGCGATATCCTGTCGGATGTAGCCGCCATGTTGACGGGTTCGCTGGGCATGCTGCCGTCCGCCTCGCTGGCCGCCGATGGCAGCGGATTGTTCGAACCGGTGCATGGGTCTGCGCCGGACATTGCGGGCCAGGACAAGGCCAACCCGCTCGCCACCATTCTCTCGGTGGCGATGATGTGCCGCTACAGTCTGGATGCGCCGGACGCAGCGGACGCCATTGAAACGGCCGTACATCAGGTACTGGCGGCGGGGTTCCGGACGGCTGATATCTGTCCGGTGAGTCCCGGCAGCGACATTCAACGGGTGGGCACCGAAGCCATGGGCAGGTGCGTGCTCGAATTGCTGGAGTAGTAGACCGATGTCAGAAGGCGTTGATGTGGCGATCGTTGGTGCTACCGGGGCGGTAGGCGAGGCGATGCTGGAGATTCTCGAGAGTCGGCAGTTTCCGGTGCGGACCCTGTATCTGCTGGCCAGCGAGCGATCCGCGGGTAAACGCCTGCAATTCCACGGAAAATCCGTCTTGGTAGGTCGCCTCGATCAATTCGATTTCGCGCAAGCGCAGATTGGCCTGTTTTCCGCGGGCGGCAGCCTGTCGGCGGAATACGCACCGCAGGCGGTCGAGGCCGGTTGCGTGGTCATCGACAACACCTCGCGCTTCCGATACGACGACGACGTGCCTCTGGTGGTCCCGGAGGTCAATCCGGAATGCGTGGCCGACTATCATCGGCGCAACATTATTGCTAATCCGAACTGTTCTACCATCCAGATGCTGGTGGCGTTGAAGCCTCTGCATGATGCCGCCGGGATCCTGCGAATCAACGTGGCGACTTATCAGGCGGTTTCCGGCGCCGGTGCGGCTGGGGTTCGGGAACTGGCCGGGCAAACGGCCAACCTGCTCAACGCCCAACCCTTCGACCCACAGGTGATGCCGGTTCAGATCGCCTTTAACGCGATTCCACAGATTGATCGGTTTCAGGACAACGGCTACACCACCGAGGAGATGAAAATGGTCTGGGAGACCCAGAAAATTCTGGATCCCTCTATCCTCGTGAATCCGACCTGTGTGCGAATTCCGGTTTTTTACGGCCACTCGGAAGCCGTTCACATCGAAACTGAGCACAAACTCAGTGCCGAGGAAGCCAGGCGATTGCTGCTGTCGGCACCCGGTGTTCAGGTCATGGACGAACGAACCGCGGGAGGCTATCCGACGGCGGTCGGCGAAGCGGCCGGTGCAGATCCGGTGTTCGTTGGACGAATTCGCGAAGATGTGTCGCACCCGCGCGGCCTGAATCTCTGGGTGGTCTCCGACAACGTTCGCAAGGGCGCAGCGCTCAACAGCGTGCAAATCGCTGAAATTTTGCTAAATCACCTCGGTTAGGGTAAAACTCGGCCCGAATCCTACAAAAAGAACTGCCATAATTGGTACTTACTGCAATTTTTGGCCACGTTTTCTAGGTTAACGTGCTTGTCAGGAACATGGATTTCCACGAAAACGGGCCACGGTGTTGAGAAGCTTGCACAGGACGGCGGTGAGACAGTCACTTGCTGGGCGAGGTCCCCGGCGCCAATTTGTTGTATTTAGAGGGGGTACCTATGTATAGGTTCTTGCTCAGCCTCAGTGCGTTGGCGGTGTTCATAGCATCGCCTCAGAGCTGGGGGTTGGGACTTGGCGAGATTGAGCTGGATTCGGCACTGAACCAGAAATTCAGCGCCACCATCGAGCTTTTCGATACGTCTGGTCTCGAACCCGGTGAGATTATAGTCTCGCTGGGTTCCAGCGACGACTTCAAGCGGGTGGGGGTAGAACGCTTTTTCTTACTCACCGATCTTCAATTCGACGTCACCTACGGGCCTACCGGCAAAGCCCGGATCCAGGTGAGTTCATCGCGAGCCGTTACCGAGCCGTATTTGAACTTCCTGGTGGAAGTGCTGTGGCCGAGCGGCCGGATGCTCAAAGAGTATACCGTGCTTCTGGATCCTCCGACCTTCAGAGAAGCCGCGGCACCTGCGGTGATGGCGCCTCGGCAGGGTCGTGACAGCGCCACAAGCAGCGGCCGCGTGCGACGGGTTGAACCGGCGAATACCGGCACCCAGGCCCAATCCGGTACCCAGGTCCAGATTGCGCCGCGCACTCAGACCGAACCGTCGGCGCTCGATCAAGGACTATCGGGTGAAGAGTACGGCATGACGGATAGGGACGACACGCTCTGGTCGATAGCCCTTCGAGTCCGCCGGGCCAACGGAGCCAGCATCCAGCAGACCATGCTGGCGATCCAGGAATTGAATCCTGAAGCGTTCATCAACGGCAATATCAACCTGCTGAAGGCCGGATACGTGCTGCGACTCCCGGATGAGAAGCAGGCACGAGCGCTTTCGAACTCGGAGGCGCTGGCGGCAGTCGCCAGACATGAGGAAGCATGGCGGGCCTATAACCGGGGAGACCGGACCCGGTCTGTGAGCAAGGATACCTCCGTTGCCGGGGCCGGCGGCGATACTTCGGAGCTCCGCAGTCCGGTGGATGCCACAGCAGCCAGCGAATCGGCGGCTCCACAGACGGTAACCGAAGGTGAACTGCGAATCGTCGCAGAAGCCGGTGACAGCACCACCGGAGTTGGCGGCGCCGATCTGGATGCCGCGCGCGAGGAAGCAGACCGATTATCCCGACAGGTAGATGAACTCACCTACCAGTTGGATCGCGAAAAGGAACTCGCGATAAATGAACTCTCAATCAGGGACCGACAACTCGAAGTCAAGGATCAGCAGATCGTTCAGCTGCAGTCTCAACTCGCTGCCGCTCAGCAAGCATCGGCCCAGCAACAGACAGCTGCTGCGGAAGTCCCTCAGAATCAAAACCAGAGTACCTCTGTCCAACCGGAAATACCGTGGTGGCAATCGCCAATGGTATTGTACGGAGGCGCGGGTGCTCTGGTGTTGCTTCTGGTCGGCGGCATGGTCACCGTGCGTAAACGTCGAGCCCTGGAAGAAGACGATTACTACGACTCAGATGAAGCCTTCGCCAGCGATGCGCGCCTCGAACCGGAAGTCGGTGAGGCGGACGCCGCCACAATCGTCGATGACTCGGAAACGGACGATTCGGATCAGGATACCGACGAAAACACCCGGATAGCGCCTGTGCTGGCTCACGATGCAGAGGAGGAGCTGGAAGGATCCCAGACCAGTGACGTCATCGGTGAGGCGGACATCTATATCGCATACGGACGATTTCCCCAGGCGATCGGCCTGCTGCTGGGCGTTCTGGAAGATGAACCCGAGCGCAACGACGCGCGTTTGAAACTGCTCGAAGTTTATTCTGAAACCGGCGATCGCGGCTCGTTCGATGAGCATATGACTGCGCTGGTCGAATACTGCGATTCCGAGGAAGCATTGCTGGCGGCTCGCGAACTCGAGGACCGGTTCGGTGAGAGCGCCATCTCGCTGGATGAGATGATCGCCGAGGAAGCCGAGGAAACCGAGGAAGAGGTGTCGGCGGACGCTGAAACCGTTGTCGAAAGCGACCTCGGGGAAGAATCCGTATCTGCTGCCGAGGACAGCACCGCCAGCGTCGAGGAGATGGAGTTCGAACTCGAGCTCGACGACATGGACGACGTTGCCGAACCCAACGGCGCAGATCTCGAGTCCGCGAGCGAGGCCGATCCCGGTGACGAACTCGGTGGTGATCTCGGGATTGATTTCAATCCTGAAGAAGACTCGGCCGCGGAAGATGATGTTGACAGCGGAGACAACGGGATCGAATTCGAAGCTGTCACGATTGGTGAAACGGAACACGCCGAAGAGGACTTCGCAGACGCCGAAGAGGACTTCGCAGACGCCGAAGAGGACTTCGCTGAGGCCAAAGAGGACTTTGGTGAAGCCGAGGAAAGTGATCTCGATGAAGACGGCGCCAAGACAGAAGAACTGACCATCGATGCCGAACTCGAAGAGGCGGCTGCCAACTTCGATAACTTCAGCAGCTTCGATGCCGACGCAGAGGACGGAAGCACCAGCGAGGCTGCGCTTGCTGAAAGTGACGTGGCCGTTGAATCGGACGTTGAAGCAGAATCGCTGGACGACCTGCAGTTCGAAACCGTCACCAGCGCCGATGACGAGTTCGAGTTTCAGGATGAAGGCGACAGCGCCAACACCAAGCTGGATCTTGCCCGCGCCTATATCGATATGGGCGATACGGATGGCGCCCGTGACATCCTCAAAGAAGTCCAGGACGAAGGTAACTCGGACCAGCAGCAGAAAGCGCAGGCCATGCTCGACTCTCTCTAATGCGTCTGGCGTTAGGCGTCGAGTATGACGGCGGTGCTTTCAGCGGTTATCAACTTCAGCGTAACTCCCCTTCGATTCAACAGAGCCTGCAGGCTGCGATTTCGCAGATTGCAGCGGAATCCATCGTGCTCAGCGCGGCAGGTCGAACCGATGCCGGTGTGCATGCGACCCAGCAGGTAGTCGCCTTCAGTACCGAGGCCGAGCGACCCCTGACAGCCTGGATCCGCGGTACCAACGCTCTGACCCCGGCGGGCATAAAGGTCCAATGGGCCGAGCGAGTTGCCGATGACTTTCATCCTCGTTTCCAGGCCACGGCCAGGCGTTACATGTATCTCTTCTACGAGTCTTCGAGCCGGTCACCGTTGCTCGAGGGCTATTCGGTACAGAGTCCTCCTCTGGACGACGAAGAGATGCACCGCGCAGCCGCAGCGCTCGTCGGCGAGCAGGATTTCAGCGCCTTCCGTGGCGCCGGCTGTCAGTCGGCGACCCCGTATCGCTGCGTGCACCGGGTCAGCGTTCAGCGCGCGGGCGGGCTGGTGATTCTGGACATCAGCGCCAACGCGTTCTTACTCCACATGGTTCGCAACATCGCAGGCTCACTCTGGCAAATCGGGCAGCACAAAGAGGATGCCGGTTGGATTCGAGACCTGCTCATCGGTCGTGATCGAAGAGAGGCGGCATCCACAGCGCCTCCTCAAGGTCTGTATCTGGTGGATGTACGATTTCCGGGGCTGAAGCTGCCGCCCGGCCGGTTGCCGGGTTTGCTGCGCGGCCTGGG
>QIDL01000501.1 GCA_003228415.1 Gammaproteobacteria bacterium
GCTGTGAGGGTCAAAACGTCGACTTCGGCGCGGAGTGCTCGCAAGCGCTCTTTCTGACGCACTCCTAAACGATGTTCCTCGTCGATCACGATGAGACCGAGGTCCTTGAAGCGAATGGCTTTGTTGAGAAGTTTATGGGTGCCGATCACGATATCCAGGCGGCCACTGGACAGGCGCTCGCCGATGGCCTGGACCTCGCCGTCCGAGCGGAGCCGGGATAGCGCTTCGATCTGTACCGGCCAGTCGGCAAATCGATCGCGAAAAGTTTCGAAATGTTGCTGGGCCAGTAATGTTGTGGGCACCAGCACCGCCACCTGCTTGCCGCTCTCCACCGCGAGAAAAGCCGCGCGCATGGCCACTTCGGTTTTGCCAAAGCCAACATCACCACAGATCAGGCGATCGGTTGAGCGGGTGGAGCAAAGATCGGCGATGACTTCCTCGATGGCCGACTGCTGATCGATGGTGACTTCGAACGGAAACTGGTCTGCGAAACGCTGGTAGTCCTCGGCAGGATCATTGAAAGCAAATCGATCGGCCGTCTGCCGTCTGGCATAAATATTCAGGAGTTCGGCGGCCACGTCGTAAATTTTCTCCGCCGCCCGGCGCTTGGCCTTCTCCCACTGATCCGATCCGAGTCGATGTAAGGGAGCGTGCTCTCCACCCGCGCCAGCGTAGCGGCTGATGAGATGCAGGGAGGTGACCGGCACGTAGAGCTTGGCGCCGTCGGCGTACTCAACCGTGAGAAACTCATTTGGATTGTCATCGATCTCCAGCGTCTGCAGGCCCAGATAGCGACCGATTCCGTGCTCGACGTGGACGACCGGTTCGCCGATGTGAAGCTCGGTCAGATTCTTGATGATCTGTTCCGGATCGAGCACCCGCTGGGACCGGGCTCGACGCTCTACCACCTGGTGTCCGAACACCTGGCTTTCGGTGATGATGATCAGGTCATCGAGCCACAATCCCCGCTCAATCGGGGCGATCATCAAACCGAGTCGAGTCTGTCCTGCTCGAGAGGTGGCGATGAATTCGCTGAGGTTCGGGGTATCGAGCGGGCGCAGATTCGCTCTGCTCAAGAACTCGAAAAACACCTCTTTGCGTCCTGCCGTATCGGCAACGAACAGCACCGGCGTGTCGGCCGCATCGACAAACTTCCGAACGATTTCTGCCGGATCCCTGGCGCGTGGCCGAGCGCTCAAGTCAGGTAAGGCATGGCTCGAAAACTCGAACTGGTGCTTGTTTTGCCTCGACAGATCCACCACGGCGCTCTGGTTCAGCAACTGCCCCAGTTCTTCTTCACGCAGAAACAGTTCCGAAGGCGGCAGAATGGGCCGTTCCACGTCATGAGCGAGACTTTCATAGCGATTCTGGATCTCGCCGAGATAGTGGTGGGCGCCGGGCAGCATCTGAGTATCGGCGATGAACAGGGTACCCCCGGGTAGATAGTCAAAGAGGCTCGCCAGGGTGTCGAAGAATAACGGCAGGTAATATTCCACGCCGTTCGGAGAGATGCCTTGGCTGATGTCCTGATAGATGCTGCAACGACGGACGTCGACATTGAAGGTATTGTGCCAACAGTCTCGGAATCTCGATATCGCGGCGGGATCCAGCGGAAATTCCTTGGCAGGCAGCAGTTCGAAGCGACCGATCTTTTCGATGGTACGTTGGTTGTCGACGTCGAACGTGCGCAGACTTTCAATTTCGTTGTCGAGCAGGTCGATACGCAACGGTGCTTCGCTGCCCATGGGGAAGATGTCCATGAGCGATCCGCGTACGGCATATTCCCCACGGCCTGTCACCGTTTCAACCGCCTGGTAACCGGCGGCTTCGAGCTGACCGCGTTCCAGGTGAATGTCGTAGCGCTGGCCAACATCGAGACGCATGGTATAGCCGTCGATGTAACTTCTTGGAGGTAGCCGCTGCAGCAAGGTGTGCAGAGTGATGACCAGCAGCTTGGCGCCGCCTTTATGCCTGGGCAATTTGTGCAACGTGCTGAGCCGCTCGGAGATGATGTCCTGATGCGGAGAGAAGCCGTCGTAGACGAGCGTTTCCCAATCGGGGAAGTGAAATGTATCCAGATCCGGCGCGTAGAAAGACAGCTCATCCACCCAGCGTCGCCCACCGGCAGAATCCGCTGCAACCACCACTGTGAGGCCACCACGAAGACGCGCCGCAGCCGAGACGGCGACCGCGGCGGCACCGCCATGTAGTTCTGCCCAACCGGCACGTTGCCCCGGCCCCGGAGCAGCGGGAGGCTGAAACGGTGAAAAGGGTCGAGATGCGGAAGGAGAGGCGCTGTGAGCCATAGTGGAGATATAGAACTTGGTAGTATCAAAGGGGATGGTATTCTACCGCTGATGAAGCGAACTGCCATCATCGCAGCGTGGCTATTGTCCTTGGGCGTCGCCTTTGTCGGCGGATATTGGAGCCGTCCTGGCGAGGTCGCAGAACTCTCGACGACTGAATCACCCCGACCATCGACATCCGCGGTCCATGGGATGCCATCCGGGATACCGGAACAGCCAGAGATATCGACCGCAGATCGTCCCGGCGAGGAAGAATCGGTGCAGGATCAAGCCCGGAACCTCGCCGACGGAGGTCGGCTCTACGAGGCAATCGATCTGATCGAACGCTACCTGCTGGTGGAACTGGTTGATGCCAGTGCGCTGTTTCTGCTCTCCGATCTTTACCAGATGACCGGACAGGCGGAGAAATCCCTGGACCCGCTTTTTGCCATTCTACTGTCCCCAGCCACCCCGGAGGTGGCCCGCCGAGCTCGACAACGTGTGGACTTGCTTGTCAACGCCCGGGAGCAGGAACTGATCAACGTCGGAGACGTTGCGGGGCTGGTTCGATATTTCCAGGGTCTTGTTGGCTTCGAGCCCGGCTATGATGGACATCGCTTGAAGCTGGTGCGTTGGCTGATGCGCAGTGGTGACCTTGTCGATGCTGCGCAATTGCTCAAGGAAGTTGGCAACGTGGGTGTCACCGATGATGAGCTCACCGCTATCCGGCTGGAGCTGCAGATAGCCCAGACTTCGCTGCCCGTGGAACGTATCGGTGGAGCCCTCTATACCAGCGCATCGGTGCGGGGAACGCGGGAGGAGTCCCTGCGCTTGCTGATTGACACGGGAGCAACGATGACGGGATTGTCTCTCACCCGACTCAAAGAGGTGGGTGCACGACGGCTTGACAAAGTAGTGCAGGTGCACACGGCCAACGGCATGGCCCGAATGGAGGTCTATCAGATCAACGAGCTTCGTCTCGGATCGATAGTGCTGGAAGATATGGAAGTACTGGCTTTTCAGGCACTGCCTGGAAATGCCGACGGCCTGCTGGGGATGGATGTGCTGGACAAGCTGCCTAAACCAGTGCCCAAATCAGTTGGCAGACCGTAAAAAGCGCGTTAAAGTCCCACGGTTTGGCTTCCCAGCCCGGCAAGGAGCTTGCTGGGGATGCCGATTACACAAGGTCAGCTAGAATCGTTCTAGTCAATTAGATCCAAGATAAGCGGTTAGTTCTATCATATAGAGGAGAGCTTTTGCCGGTTTGCAACAGGCCGACCGGCTGGTTTGCGCATGAAACCGACTAATATTTTCGATCCGAATTATTTCCACAAAGTGGTCGATTGTCAGTGGGCGTGTCCGGCCCATACTCCGGTGCCGGAATACATCCGCCTGATTTCTCAACAACGCTACACGGAAGCGTACATGCTCAATTGGGATTCCAATGTGTTTCCGGGCATCCTCGGTCGCACCTGTGATCGACCCTGTGAGCCGGCTTGTCGGCGAGTGCGCACCGAAGAGAACCCCGTTGCAATTTGCCGACTGAAAAGGGTAGCAGCAGACCACAAAGGAGACATCGGCGCGTATCTGCCGAAAGTCCCTGTCGAAAAGAATGGCAAGCGGGTAGCGCTGCTGGGTGCAGGACCGGCTTCGCTGGCTGTCGCCAGGGATCTGTTGCCTCATGGATACGATGTGCACCTGTTTGAAAAGGATCCGTCTGGTGGCGGGATGATGCGATCCCAGATACCGGCATTCCGTCTGCCGATAGAGGTGCTGGAGGAAGAGGTTGAT
This sequence comes from Gammaproteobacteria bacterium, assembly GCA_003228415.1. GTDB lineage: Bacteria > Pseudomonadota > Gammaproteobacteria > Pseudomonadales > Azotimanducaceae > SZUA-309. The sequence goes on from QIDL01000501.1 coordinate 4,077, forward strand.
CGGATCCTCGAAATGGGGGTGGTCACTCACTTCGGTCATGAGATCACCAGCATGAAATCCATGCTGGAAGAAGACTTCGATGCGTTTTTTGTTGGAACAGGCGCTCCACGCGGCAGAGATCTAACGTTGCCCGGGCGTGAGGAAAGCACCAGTCACATCTCCATCGGCATCGATTGGCTGTCCAGCGTTGCTTTCGGACATACGGATAAGATTGAAGGCAAAGTCATCGTCATGGGTGGCGGCAACACGGCAATGGACTGCTGCCGGACCGCCAAACGCCTGGGTGCGGAGTCTGTCAGTGTGGTGGTTCGCTCGGCTTTTGAAGTCATGAAGGCTTCAGAGTGGGAGAAAGAGGATGCCATGAGTGAAGGCATTCCGATCATCAACAATCGACCGCCAAAAGAATTTGTTCATGAAAACGGTAAGCTCAAGGGGGTGGTCTTCGAATGCGTGAAGCCGGTTCGGGGTGATGACGGTCGGCTCAGCTACGTGCCGAGCGGCGAACCGGATGTGTTCATGGCGGCGGATCACATTCTCATGGCTATCGGTCAGGAGAATCATTGCCCATGGATCGAACGTGACATCGGCATCGAGTTCGACAAGTGGGATTGCCCGATCCTCGAAGAGGACACACTGCAGTCGTCGAATCCGAAGATCTTTTTTGGAGGCGATGCCGCTCTCGGCCCGGAAAATATCATCTGGGCTTCCGCGCATGCCCACAAAGCGGCGATCTCCATACATCTGTTCTGTCAGGGTAAGGACCTGAAAGCCGCGCGACCTCCCGAAGGTGTGAACCTGGTCAGTCAGAAAATGGGCATGCACGAGTGGAGTTACGACAGCGTGCATGATCCGGCGCTGCGTTTCAGGGTGCCACACGTCGAACGTGAAGTGGCGTTAAAAAATATCAAGGTCGAGGTGGAACTCGGCTTCGATGAGGCACTGGGTGCGAAGGAAGCCCAGCGCTGTCTCAACTGTGATATTCAGACCGTGTTCACAGACAGGTTGTGTATCGAATGTGATGCTTGTGTGGACATCTGCCCGATGGATTCCATCACTTTCACCGAAAATTTGAAGGAGAAGGTACTTCGGGAGCGACTGACCGCGCCGGCCGGAAATACCGAGCAGGCGCTGTATATTTCCGATGAACTGAATACCGGCAGGGTAATGGTGAAGGATGAGGACGTCTGCGTTCATTGCGGACTATGTGCCGAGCGTTGTCCGACCAACGCATGGGATATGCAGAAGTCCGTTTTTCACATTCCGCAATTGGGATCCTACGCAGAACAATGAGCATCAATGATTTTGTGATCCGCTTTGCCAACGTCAACGGTTCCGGGTCGGCATCGGCCAACACCATGTTCGCCAAGGCACTGTTCAGGATGGGACTGCCGGTTGCCACCCGCAACATATTTCCTTCCAACATTCAGGGACTGCCTACCTGGTTCGACGTACGGGTGAGCGCCAGGGGTTATCTGGGCCGCCGGGAAAGTGTGGACATCATGGTAGCCATGAATGCGGCAACCTACGAAGAGGATGTGGCTTGCTTGAGCCCGGGCGGCTATCTGATATACGACAGCACCAAGCCATTGGCCAGGCACCTCCGGCGCAGCGATATTACCGAGATCGGTATGCCGTTGGCAGATCTGTTGCTCTCTGAGTTCGAAGATATCAAACAGCGTGGGCTCTTCAAAAATATAACCTACCTGGGCGCGCTCTCAGCTCTGCTCGATATCGAGTTTGATGTCATTACCGGTATGGTCGCCACGCAGTACAAAGGCAAGGATGCACTCATCGCACCCAATATCGCTGCGTTGGAGATCGGCCGGGGATATGCCCAGCGATATCTTTCCTGCCCATTGCCCATCAAGGTCCGCCGTGTCGAAGCTGCGGGTGACCGAATCATGGTGGACGGTAACACCGCGGCCGGCCTCGGGGCTCTTTATGGCGGCGCTACCGTGTGTGCATGGTATCCGATTACTCCCTCTACCTCCGTAGCCGAGGCATTTGAACTGTATGCCAATCAACTCCGCGTCGAAGAGAATTCCGGGCGACGGAAGTTCGCGGTTGTCCAGGCCGAGGATGAGTTGTCGGCGATCGGAATCGTTATCGGTGCAGCCTGGAATGGCGCGCGCTCATTTACTGCGACCAGTGGCCCGGGCATTTCGCTGATGTCCGAGTTTCTTGGTCTGGCCTATTTCGCCGAAATCCCTGCTGTCATCTTTGATGTCCAGAGAGCCGGTCCGTCGACGGGGATGCCCACTCGGACCCAGCAGTGCGATCTGATTTCTGCCGCCTATGCATCGCACGGCGACACCAAACACGTGTTGCTGTTTCCCTCCACACCGAAGGAATGTTTCGAATTCGGAGCGCAGTGCTTCGACCTGGCGGACCGTCTGCAGACTCCGGTGATTCTGATGACCGATCTCGATCTCGGCATGAATGACAGCCTGTCGGATCCACTGACCTGGGAAGACGGGCGCGCTTATGATCGTGGCAAGGTACTCAGTGCGGAAGATCTCGAAGCGGTAGAAAAGTTTGGTCGCTATCTCGACGTGGACGGGGACGGCATAGGCTATCGCACCTACCCGGGCACTCATCCGGACAAGGGTGCGTTTTTCACACGCGGTACCTCCCGGGATGAATACGCGGCCTATACCGAGTCACCTGAAGCCTATGAAAAAAACATGCGGCGACTGCTGAGAAAGTGGGAAACGGCATCGAAGCTGGTTCCGGAGGCTGTGATCACCAGTAGTGGCCAACGCGCGGGTATTCTCTACTACGGCACGTCTGCCACACCAATGCCGGAAGCGCTGGATCTGCTTGAAGAGGAGGACGTTCACCTCGATACCCTGCGCATTTGTGGCTTCCCCTTTGGCAAGGAGGTCTACAAGTTCATCGAGGATCATGACTTCGTATTTGTGGTGGAGCAGAACCGGGATGCGCAGATGAAAACGTTACTGGTCAATGAGGGTGAGCTGGATCCTGCCCGGCTGGTTTCGATCCTCTACTACGGCGGCCTGTCCATTTCTGCCGATACCATACAGGCGCAGATCTCAGAATACTTTACACAGCAGAAGCTGCCGCGATTGACCGAGGTGAAGTCATGACCTTTGTTGCAAAACCGAGGGTCCATCACCCGAAATTGCCGGTCAATGAGATCGGCCTGACCCGACGCGACTACGAGGGTCCGGTATCGACGTTGTGTGCCGGGTGCGGACATGACTCCGTGAGTGCGGCCATTGTTCAAGCCTGCGCCGAGCTATCACTCCCGCCGCACAAGTTTGCGAAGATCTCGGGTATCGGCTGCTCCTCGAAGACGCCCAGTTACTTTCTGAGCAAGTCTCACGGATTCAATTCGGTCCATGGCCGAATGCCTTCGGTGGCCACAGGGGCAAATCTTGCCAATCGCGATCTCTACTGCATCGGGGTTTCAGGCGATGGGGACACGGCCTCGATCGGCTTGGGTCAATTTGCGCACATCGTCCGGCGCCGGATCAACATGCTGTATGTGGTCGACAACAATGGCACCTATGGTCTGACCAAGGGCCAGTTTTCGGCCACCAACGACAAAGGATCGACCAGCAAAAAAGGCTTGCCGAATCTCAATGAACCCATCGATCTCGTTTCGCTGGCGTTGCAGATCGGTGCGAGTTTCGTCGCGCGTAGCTTCTCGGGAGACAAAAAGCAGCTGGTACCCTTGATCAAGGCCGCTCTGATCCATAAAGGATTCGGGTTTATCGATGTGATCTCACCGTGTGTGGCGTTCAATAATCACCAGGGTTCCACCAAGAGTTACGACTACATTCGCGATCATAGCGAGCCGGTGGTCGTGACGGATTATTTCGCCGCACAAGAGGAAATCACCGTGGATTATGCTCCAGGTACCAGCGAGGAGGTCCACATGCCGGATGGATCTGTGTTGTGCCTGCAAAAGCTCGACGAAAAGTTCGATGTTCACGATAAAGTGCATGCGCTGAATTACGTGCAGACCCGCCAGGCACAGGGAGAGGTGGTGACCGGTCTGCTTTACGTCGATCCGGATGCTTCCGATTGCCACGAAGTATTGGATACCGTCCAGCGTCCGCTCAACGAGCTCGATGTCGATGATCTGTGTCCAGGCAATGCGGCTCTCGAAATGGTCAATGCTGGCTTTCGCTAGCGTTTTGCAGGACATCGGGGTCTATACGCGGAAAACCCGAAAAATACATCTAACTACAAGAGCAGCACCGTACAACGGTTGCCCCGTACCCGACAAATTCCCATAATACGCGCCCTCGTAGACCTGAGGATTTGCCGTGGCCCTACCGAGTCTCGACGACTACTTCCCCGATTGGAAAGAACGTGAAGCCCTGGCGGAGGCGATGATCCCTATCATTGGCCGTCTCTACCGACGTAACGTCGTGACCTATTGTTATGGACGAGCTCTTTACAACCAGAGCGTGATCAAAATCATGAAGACGCACCGCTATGTGCGTCAGATTGCTCAGAACGAGCTGTCGGAATTCGAGAGCTACCCTATTCTCGAGGCGCTCTCGCAGATTGACCTGGGACCTTCTCATATCGATGTAGGAAAGCTCGCCATAAAATTCATGGCAGAGTCGAAGGATAATGGTGTGACCCCGATGGCGTTCTGCGAGCAGGAGTGCGCAGAGGTGATCGGCCGTCATGTGCCACCGCTGGAAAAACCTCAAGACATCGTCCTCTACGGATTTGGCAGGATCGGTCGGCTGTTGGCACGTTTGCTGGTTGAGAAGACCGGTAGCGGGCATCAATTGCGGTTACGCGCCATAGTTGTTCGAGGCGGTAGAGAAGGCGATCTTGCCAAGCGGGCATCTTTGATGCGGCGTGATTCAGTCCACGGCAGCTTCGCCGGTACGCTCAGGGTGGATGAAGAGAATCAGTGCATCATCGCAAATGGCAACGTCATCAACGTCATATACGCAGACCAGCCGAGCGATGTGGACTACACACAATACGGTATCTCTGACGCCATCGTGATCGACAATACCGGTGCCTGGCGGGACGAGGAAGGATTGGGTGCGCATCTCAAGTGCCCGGGCACCGCGAAGGTACTGCTCACCGCGCCAGGCAAGGGTGCGGTCAAGGACATTGTCTCTGGCGTGAATGGGCGCGATCTGGAGCCCACGGATACCATCATTGCCGCGGCATCCTGCACCACCAATGCGATCGTGCCGGTGATGAAGGCCATGAATGAGGAGTTCGAGATCGTCTCAGGCCATATGGAAACGGTACACGCTTATACCAACGACCAGAATCTGATCGATAATTACCACAGGAAGAATCGTCGTGGCCGTGGTGCAGCGATGAATATGGTGATCACCGAAACCGGCGCCTCGTCGGCTGTCGTCAAACTTCTTCCTGATTTAGCCGGTAAGCTGACCGGTAACGCCATTCGAGTGCCGACACCCGACGTCTCTCTGGCGATTCTGAACCTGACATTGGCCCGTGATACCACGCTTGAGGAGGTCAACCAATTTCTTCGAAATATCTCCCTGAATTCCAATATGCAGCGCCAGATAGACTTCACCACATCGCCGGAGGTGGTTTCCAGCGATCTCGTCGGTAATCGGCATGCGTGTATCGTCGATGGCGTAGCAACCATCGTCAAAGACAACAAGGCCGTGCTCTATGTCTGGTATGACAACGAGTTCGGTTATGCCTGCCAGGTGGTCCGGGTGGTACAGAAATGGGCCGGAATTTCCTATCCCCTGATCCCAACAGATGTGGTACAGCAGGGATTCTAGGATTAATGATTCCTCAAGGGGTCATTTTTCTCATCAGACCGGCCAAATAGTGCGAGAACGTTTGCAAGGGCAGGGCGCGCCACTATAATCCGCGTGGCCTGCGGAGGTACTCGCGCGCCTTGCCGAAGTCGTTTCTTACGCGACCAGATTTGATTGGATTCCTGGCGGCGACCACCTTGGGTGCCCAACACAGAACGTTTTCGACGATGATTAAAATTAGTAAAGGTCTCGACTTGCCTATTTCCGGCCGACCGGAGCAGGTGATTGAAGACGGCCGTGAGGTGCGTTCGGTCGCCGTACTGGGTGAAGACTATCCCGGAATGAGACCCACGATGATCGTGAAAGTGGGTGATCTGGTCCGAAAAGGACAGCCGCTTTTCTCAGACAAGAAAAACGAGGGGGTCGTTTACACCGCCCCTGCCGCCGGCCGGATCGGCAGCATCAACCGTGGCGCCAAGCGGGCGTTGCTTTCTGTGATCATCGAATTGGAAGGTGACGATGCCGAGAGCTTCCAGGGCGTTGGTGCTGGCGGAATCGCCAGCCTCGATCACGATACGGTAACCGAAACACTGCAGCGCAGTGGACTCTGGACGTCACTGCGCACCCGCCCTTTCAGCAAGGTACCTGGCATTGGCACCAGGCCCCACTCTATCTTCGTGACCGCCATCGATACCAATCCACTGGCGGCCGATCCGACGGTCGTCATCGAGGCGAGCGGCGCCGAGTTCAGTGCCGGGCTGGATGTGATCGCGAAGCTCACGAATGGGAAGGTTTACGTCTGCCAGGAAAGCGGAAGGACGTTGCCTTCCGGCAGCGATGACAGACTTTCGGTGCAGGAATTTGCCGGGCTGCATCCTGCCGGTTTACCTGGCACCCACATTCATTTTCTCGATCCTGTGAGTGCGAGTAAAACGGTCTGGTTCGTGAACTATCAGGACGTCATTGCCATCGGCGATCTGTTCCTGACCGGCACGCTCAATGCGACGCGAGTCGTTGCGCTCGGCGGTCCCGGCGTGGAGCGACCTCGGTTGCTGCGCACGATCATTGGTGCCAACCTCGAAGAGCTGACAGCCGGTGAACTCGATGGTGCTGATAATCGATTGATCTCGGGCTCCGTGTTGTCTGGACACTTCGCCGAATCCCCGGTTGCGTTCCTCGGCCGCTATCACCTGCAGGTTTCCGTGTTGCCGGAAGACCGAGAACGCCGCCTGATTGGCTACCTGACCCCGGGCAAGGATCGCCACTCGGTGTTTCCGATCTATCTGTCCAAGTGGCTGGGTGAGAAGGGGATTCGATTTTCCACCTCCTTGAACGGCAGTCCCCGCAGCATGGTGCCAATCGGTACCTACGAATCTGTGATGCCGATGGACATACTCCCGACACAATTGCTCAGAAGCCTGCTGGTCGGGGATCTCGATTCGGCGATCAATCTTGGTTGTCTGGAACTCGATGAGGACGATGTTGCCTTGTGTACCTACGCATGTCCTGCGAAATACGAATACGGCCCGGTGCTGAGAGCGGTGCTGGAAACCATAGAGAAGGAGGGTTGAGGTGAACCTTCGCTCTCTCATGGATAAGATCGCGCCCTACTTCGACCGGGGTGGCCGGTTTGAAGCGCTGTTCCCGATGTTCGAAGCGATCGATACCGCGCTCTACACGCCGGGACAGGTTACCGGCCGTGCCTCCCACGTTCGCGACGGATTGGATCTCAAGCGGATCATGATGACGGTCTGGTTGTGTGCCTACATTCCTGCCTTTGTGGGCAGTTACTTCGTCGGGTTGCATGCCAACGAAGCCATGCAGGCAATTGGCGCCAGCAGCATCGATAACTGGCGTGGACTGTTTCTCGACGTGGTGATCGGATACAACCCCGAAAGCCTTTGGGACAATGTGATTCACGGGCTGGCCTACTTCATACCTCTCTACATTGTCGTATTCTTAGCCGGGATTGCGTTCGAAATCTGGTTCGCTGCCAAGCGGGGCCACGAGGTCAATGAGGGTTTCTTCGTTACCAGCATTCTCTTCACGCTGACCCTGCCTGCCAGCACGCCACTGTGGATGGCAGCGGTGGGCATCATCTTCGGGGTGGTCATTGGTAAGGAGGTTTTCGGGGGCACCGGGAAGAATTTCCTGAACCCGGCACTGACAGGTCGTGCCTTTCTCTATTTTGCCTATCCTGGAGCGATGAGCGGAGATGCGGTATGGGTTGCCATAGATGGTTACACCCGTGCGACCGCCTTAGGTACCGCCGCGCTCGGCGAGGGCTATGGTGTCGAGTGGTGGGATGCCTTCATCGGCAACATGGCAGGATCACTGGGCGAAACGTCTACTCTGGCCATTCTGCTTGCAGCAGTGATTTTGCTGGCGAATCGAATTGCCTCCTGGCGCATCATGCTGGGTTGTGTGGCTGGACTGTTTGCCGGGTCTCTGTTTTTCAATGCCATAAGTTCTGACAATCCCATGTTCGATGTACCGTTTCACTGGCATCTGGTGCTCGGCGGGTTTGCCTTCGGCACGGTTTTCATGGCCACAGATCCTGTGTCGGCGGCCATGACCGATGTGGGCCGCTTGCTCTACGGTATCCTGATCGGAGTGATGTGCGTGCTCATTCGGGTTGTGAATCCGGCCTTCCCCGAAGGCATAATGCTTGCGATTTTGTTCGGCAATTTGTTCGCGCCGCTCATCGATCACTTTGTCGTGCAATCCAATATCAAACGGAGGATGGCTCGTGTCTGAATCCAGCGATTTAAACAAGCCCTCTTCAGACAAAAAATTTGATAAAGAAGGGCTCAAAAACGTTCTGTTCGTGGCTATCTCGGTTTGTCTGGTCTGTTCGGTCGTGGTGGCATCGTCGGCCGTTCTTCTGAAGCCGATGCGGATCCTGAATCAGGAACTGGATCGGAAACAGAACATCCTTCGTGCGGCGGGACTGTTGCCCGAGCGAGCCAAAGTGGATGAGCTGGGTCGTGGAATTGATGAGCTGTTCTCCGAATTCGAAGTGCGTGCGGTGGACCTCAATACCGGTGAGTTTATCGATGGCGTTGATGTGACATCTTACGACCCGATCAAAGCTTCCAAGCGGATAGAGGACTCGCTGGACCTCACCAGCGATCAGGACATTGCGGTGATCGGACGCAGAGAGAACGTATCGCTGGTCTATTTGAAAATTCGCGACGGAGTGCTCGACAAGGTGGTGATTCCAGTTCGTGGCTATGGATTGTGGGGAACGTTGCTGGGTTATCTGGCGCTGGAAGGTGACATGGAAACCATCGCAGGACTCGGATTCTACTTTCACAAGGAAACACCCGGGCTTGGCGGAGAGGTCGACAATCCGAAATGGAAGCGCCTCTGGCGAGACGTGAAAGCTTTTGACGAAGCGGGTCTTCCGGCAGTTCGTTTGGTCAAGACTCGTTCCGCTTCCGGCTCGGAAGCGGCGCGCCACGAGGTCGATGCGCTCTCCGGCGCCACGCTGACCTCCCGAGGAGTGCAGAATCTCGTGCGCTTCTGGACGGGGGAGCTCGGCTTCGGTTCGGTGTTGAAAAATCTCAAAACAGCCAGCTGACAGACAGGGTAAGACATGTCCACGCAAAGAGAAGTTCTGGTTGATCCGATATTCAACAACAACCCTGTCGCCTTGCAGGTGTTGGGAATCTGTTCGGCGCTGGCTGTTACCGTCAATATGTCCACGACGCTGGTCATGGCTGCCGCAGTGATCTTCGTCACCACGATGTCGAACGTTGCGGTATCGGTGGTTCGCAACCGGGTGCCCAGCAGTATTCGAATCATCGTGCAGATGACCATCATCGCATCGCTTGTGATTGTGGTGGACCAGGTCCTGCAAGCGGTGGCTTACGATATTTCCAAGAGCCTTTCCGTGTTCGTCGGCCTGATCATTACCAACTGCATTGTCATGGGCCGGGCCGAAGCATTCGCCATGCAGAACGGTCCCGTGCTTTCAGCCCTGGATGGCCTTGGGAACGGTGCCGGCTATAGCGTCATTCTCATTGGAGTGGCACTGG
>QIDL01000230.1 GCA_003228415.1 Gammaproteobacteria bacterium
CCGTCACGGCACGTGCAGGTCGCAGAGATGGTGATCGAGAAGGCCAAGCGTCTTGTGGAACATAAGGAGAATGTGGTCATTCTGCTCGACTCCATTACTCGTCTGGCGCGCGCCTACAACACCATCGTGCCTTCATCGGGCAAGGTCCTCACCGGTGGCGTGGATGCCCACGCGCTGGAACGACCCAAGCGCTTTTTTGGCGCGGCGAGAAATATCGAAGAAGGCGGCAGCCTCTCTATCATCGCCACCGCCCTGGTCGATACCGGATCGAAGATGGATGAAGTCATTTACGAGGAATTCAAAGGTACCGGCAACATGGAACTCCATCTGGAGAGAAAGATCGCCGAGAAACGCGTTTACCCGGCAATCAATATCCGCCGTTCCGCCACGCGTCGTGAAGAGTTGCTCATGCCGGAAGGCGAGCTGGCACGCGTCTGGATTCTGCGCAAGCTGCTCCACGATATGGACGATATCGCCGCCATCGAGTTCATGCTGGACAAGCTGAAGGACACCAAGACCAACGAAGACTTCTTCAACTCTATGAAGGGGGGCCGCTAGGAAAGCGGCTGAAGGGCCGCTAGGAAAGCGGCGCAAAGGTAGCGACAGGTCCGGCGTCAGGCGCTCGGCGTTGGCAGCGGCAGCTCTGGCAGTGCAACGGTGGACCGAGTGAGATACTCGGCTCCGCGCTCGCTGTCTCCTAGCGCAACACAGAGCCGGCCCAGCTCACCATAGACTTCTGCGCTACGCAGCAGCCTGAGGCTGGTCTCCAGGTACTCCCGCGCCTTCGCCCACTGCTGATTCATCAGACAGATCCTGCCAAGCGCCAGCAACAACCCGGGGTCGTTGGGCCGCTCCTTCAACCATGATTCGGCAGCAACGAGCTGACTTTTCGCGTCGGCACCCACCACCTGCCCATATTGCGCCACCAGATCATCGTTCCAACTCTGCTTCAGCGCGGTTCGAAGCATCGCTTCGGCTTCGTCCTGATCACCCGCGCGTACCAGCTCTTCGGTATAGGCGGCCACCACCTCACTCGAACGCTTCAACTCCTTAGGTACGGACGGCCAGACCTCCTGCACCCGAGTGCCACTCTGGCCCATCCGCCGACACCAGGCCAGCAGCTGCAACTCGGTAAATTCAGTATCGCTGAAGACCTTTCGCTTCTTCGCCTCCGGCAACACTTCAATCAGTGCCTGCCAGTCCTCGAGTTGCTGATAGCTCTGGCACAGCATGGAAAGTACCTGAGGATGCCGGGGTGACTGTGTCTGCAACTGCAACAAGGTGGCAAGACATTGCTCCCACTGCCCGGCATTTTTCTGCAGCTCGGCCTGGGTCAGACCAACTGCAAACCGCGAACCCGGCGTCGACTCATGCGCGCGCCGCAGCAGCTCGTCGCGACCTTCGGGATCTCCCATCTCGTGTGCCGCCCGGGCCGCGGACAGGAAATTGATCAATGGTGTTCGGACTTCGTCCGCCGATGCCACAAGCACCTTGCGAGCCTCAGCCCATTGGCCTTCCGCCATCAGCAGCAATCCCTGCACGGTCTGCTGCCTGGCGTTCCTGCCCCGGCGCAGCCGCAGCCAGCTGCCGAATCGAGTAGTGGAGGATATGGACCGACCGAAAACGAACACGATGCTGCGAATCGACAGGTAGAGCACCAGTAGCACCAACAAGCCAAACCACAGGCTCGTTTCCACCGCCATGTCTGCATACGAAACCAGAATATAGCCTGGATCCCTGACAACCAGTGTCCCGATCAGGCCGCCGAGGACGACCGCCACTACCAGCAACAGCAGGCCCAGCTTCACGACTCCCCCAGCAATTTCAACGCCATCAGCGAGCCGGAAATGTCCGGCAGCGGTTGATCGAGCTCAATGGCTGACAGTACATTCAGTTCATCTATCGCACGACTGATCCCCCGATCTTCGGTATCGAGATAGGCGGCCATCCACTCGGCGGCAGTACTCAGACTCTGCTCGAAGATGATCTGCTCACGCCGCAATGCCGCAAGCTGGGCGCGCTCGAGCATCAATCGCAGATTCAGTTCCAGATAGGTCGCTTCCTCTGGCGCCAGAAGCGGCTTCACGCTGGCGCCATCGAAGCGCCTGAAGCGGAGATAGCCACCGAGTTCCTCCACCAGCGCGGTCCACGGTCCGGGTGACTCGCCAGCGGCAACAGGTTCTGCTTCGGCAAACGTCGGCAGCTGCAGGCGCTGCACGGTCAGTTCCGATTTGACTGCTTCCAGGCGTAAAAACAGTCCCTGGACGTCATTACTTTCCACGTTTCGAAGTGCCAGGATCTCATCGGCAAGCTGAGCTCGAACCTGGAACAGCGAAAAGTCATCCAGCTCCTGCAATATGGCATCCGCTGCCATCAGCAACTGCATGGCGCCTTCGGCATCCCGCTCCATGAGCAGCCGATGGTTGGCAATACGCAACAGGTAGGCAACCTCGGCCACCTTCCATTCGCGTCGCGAAGGAGGTGCCTGGCTCGCCAGCTGATTGACCGCTTCCAGCAAACGCTCGGCGGCAGCATCCCGTTCCTGCCGCTGTTCCCCGGCAAAGGTTTTCAGATTCGCCTGCTGATCATCCAGAAGATTTTTGAGTTCACGCCGCTGTGCCTGCACCAGGCTCTCCACGCTGGCGAGCCTCGCATCCACTGCTGCCTGGGGATTCTGATAGATGAGCAGATAGTAGAGATAGCCAGCGGCGGCAAGACCGGCCAGACCCAGAACCAGGCCAAGAAAACCCATGAAGCGACCTCTGGGTTTGGTACCGCCATCCACCGGTTCGACATCGTCCGGCATTTTCGTGGTGTTCACTTCAGCCGAATTTTCCTGAACAGATCCCGAGCCATCCAGGATCTCTTTATCTGTAACCGAGTGGGTCGTCTTTTCACCCTCGCCTCTTTCGTTGTCTGTCACATTCATCCTTCGGCTCGGTCGGCTCCATGGATATCCAGGTTATGCAACGCTTCGATCCAGTCTTCGCTGGCCGCCCCTGCGCACACCTGCATGTTACTGAAGCCGAGATCTACATTGAGATCGCCAATGCGGCGAGACGCAGCCAGCACCGGCACATCGGCGCGGCCACCGAATTCGAACCATAACCTCGCAACGTGCCTGAATCCATCCTGGCTGCTGATGAGTATGGCATCGACCGGCAGACGCGCCTTTAGATCCACCACCAGTGGAACTCTTCGATAACACAGATATTCACGGACTTCGCCACCACGTCTCAAAAGCTCGTCTCGCACCTGTTTGCGGCCGTCTTCCCCGGCCACGATGAGGAAGCTCATACCGGCAACCGACTGCACATCCTCGAGCAATCCCTCGCTGGAGGCTCGGCGGGGTGTCCGAGCCACTATCTGACGTTCCGCCAATACTCGAGCGGTCTGCTGTCCGACCGCATATACCTGCGCCCCGCCACAGAAGTCGAGCCGTTCGGAGTGATTCACCGCGTGCTCCGAAAGAAAAATTACCTTTTGAAAAACTCCCTGAGGAAGCGGATTGTCAGTGGATTCTATGCCGGTGACCGGTGCCACCAACACCTCATATCCCGCCGAGATCAGGTCCGCCGCCTGGCGGTCTGCACCGGGTTGACTGCGGCTGATCCAGAGCCGCAATTCAGGGTACTCCGGAGCTCGCGTCAAGACTTTCGAGCAACTCGACAGCACCCTGGTCCTTGAGCTGAGCCGCCACAGCTCTACCTAAAGACTCCGGCTCGAGGCCATCGCTCTGGCCACGCAGCCTGCGGCCGCCATCGGCGCTACTCAGCAACGCCTCGAGATGAATCCCTTTCGGACCACGCCTGGCATGCGCTCCCAGTGGCGCCGAACAATCCGCTCCGAGTGCGGCACTTACCGTGCGCTCCGCTATCACACATTCTGCCACCTCCAGGTCGACCAACTGCTCGAGGATCTCGATGAGCCGGGTATCGTCGGCTCGGCACTCGACACCAAGCGCGCCCTGGCCGGCTGCCGGCAACATGACCTCGATCGCTAACGTTTCCGTGATTCGATCAGCCAGATTCAATCGTTCCAGACCAGCCGCCGCCAGCACCAGCGCGTCATAGTCACCAGCGTCGAGCTTCGCGAGACGGGTACCAACATTACCTCTGACCGGCAGCAGCCTGAGGTCAGGACGAACCGCAAGCAGCATGGCTTTCCGACGCAGGCTCGAAGATCCGACCCGAGCGCCTTCCGGCAGCTCCTCGAGCTTCTTACCGCCGGTAACCACCAGCGCGTCGCGCGCATCCGCTCGAAAGCCGATCAAAGGAAGAACAAAACCATCCGGCAGCAGGGCCGGCACGTCTTTCATCGAATGCACGGCCACATCGGCACGACCGCTGAGCATCGCTTCTTCGAGATCTTTGATGAAAAGCCCCTTGCCGCCTACCTCGGAGAGCGGAGAATCCAACCATCGGTCGCCCCTGGTCGTCATGCCCAGCAGATCCACACTGATCCCAGGCTGTATTTCGAGCAACTTCTCGCGAATGAAATCAGCTTGCCACAGCGCGAGTTTGCTCTCGCGTGTGGCGATGACGATCCGATCTTTCACGGTGAGCCGAAGCTACAATTTCTTAACATATTTACGAACGGCAGCAACATGGCGGCGACTGATATCTACCGCCTCTTCCACATCACGCAAACGAATCTGATAGTGACCGTCGGTCAAACGATCGAGACCCGTGATATATCGAGACGCTATCAGCGCGTTGCGATGGACCCGCACAAATTGCTCACCAAACTCTTCCTCCAGCTCTTTCAGCGTTTCGTCGATGATGATCTCACCCTCCGGGTGGCGGACGGTGACGTACTTCTGGTCGGCTTGAAAATATCTCACCTCGCTGACCGAGACGAGCTCGATACCCCTGCGAGTTCTGGCGGAAATATGGGTGCGCCGAGGGGGTTGTTCGTCAGCGAGCGCGGCGAGCTGCGCCTTGTTCACCCGCTGAGCCTTGCCAAGCGAGGTCAGAAGATTTTCCTTGCGTACCGGTTTCAACATATAGCCGACCGCCTGCAGGTCGAATGCCTCCACCGCATGTTCTTCGTAGGCGGTGCAAAAAATCACCGCCGGAGGTTCGTCGAAGTCTATGAAATGTCGGGCGGCTTCCAGACCGTCCATTCCAGGCATACGAATATCCAGCAACACCACTTCGGGCTGCAGCGAAGCAGCCAGTTTCACCGCCTCCACGCCATTCGCTGCTTCGCCAACAACCTGATGGTCACCAAATCCATCGATCATCCGCCCCAGTCGATCGCGGGCAAGTTGTTCGTCATCTACGACGAGGATTTTCATTCCAGTTCTCCAACTTGTCCGATTGGATAGCTCAGCGTCGTTATGTATCTGCCCTCGGACTGCGCGGTAGTGAGCTCCGCTCGAGGTCCATAGAGTACATTCAAGCGGCTGCGGATGTTGTTCAAGGCCATCTGATTACCCTGACTCTGTGAGCGACTCGTCTCAGGTGGCACAGGGTTGTCGATTTCCACGTTGACCCGCTCCTCATCGAACCAGAGGCGTATCCTAATCGTTCCCCCTTCGGGTAGGGGCTGAATGCCATGATAAATGGCGTTTTCAAGAAGCGGCTGCAACGTCAACAGCGGAATTTTCACCGAACTCGCCGGGCTGTCGACCTGCCAGTCGAGTTTGAGCCTGTCTCCAAGGCGCAGCGCCTCTATCCGTACATACCGTTCACAGAGATCCAACTCATCGGCAAGCGGTACCTGATTACCGGCATCGTTGAGACTGGCTCGAAACAGTTCCGATAGATCTTCCACCACCGACTCGGCCGTGTCTGGATCGGTAGCGATGAGACTGGCGATGATGTTCATGCTGTTGAACAGAAAATGTGGCCGAATCCGCGACTGCAGCGCCTGGATGCGCGACTCCAGCTCCGATTGCTCCTGAGCTCGCAGCTGCTGCTGAACGTAGAAGTACCTGAGTGTCAGAGCGGTGATGATGCCGGCGATCACCAACTGTCCGGCCATGGTCTGCCAGTCGATGCTGGCTGCCGAGGCAGCGCCCGTCAGCAACCACGTGGAAGCGATCCCGACACTCAGGGTAACGATTATCACCAGCGCGAACGCCGCCAGGGCACCCGTTGCCAGTCCGAGCTGCGACAACCAGCGCCGTGTGGCGCAGAGCAGGCCGGCACTGGTCAGCGCCACCCATTGAACGAACAGCGACATGAGGGCGAGCCGAACCCAGCTGATTTCACCACCGGCAAACAACAACACCAGCACCAATAGCTCGCCAAACAGCACCAGCAGTGAGATGGCTGCCACATTGCACAACTCCGGCACGATGAACGGCCGAGCCCCGGCAGGCGTCGCTGTTTGGTTGCTATAATCGGCCACTCTCTACTCGAATAGATATCCCATGACTCAGGACCATAAACCTTGGGGCGGTCGGTTCTCCGAGGCCACCGATGCTTTTGTGGAAACCTTTACCGCATCGGTGAGCTTCGATCGACGGTTGTACCACTACGATATTCAAGGCTCCATCGCCCATGCCAACATGCTTGGCACCGTGGGCATTATCACCGCTGACGAATGCTCGAGCATCCTAGCTGGATTGGCGCAGATCCACAAAGAGATCGACGATGACCAGTTCAACTGGCGGCTATCTCTCGAGGACGTGCACATGAATGTGGAAAGCCGGCTGGTCGAACTCGTTGGCGATATCGGCAAAAAGCTCCACACCGGCCGTTCCCGCAACGACCAGGTCGCCACCGATATCCGTCTGTTTCTGCGCGCGGAGGTCGACGAACTGCTCAACCAGACCACCGCGCTCAAGGAAGCACTACTGGACTTGGCGGAGCAGAACGCCGAGGTCATCATGCCTGGATTCACCCATCTGCAGGCAGCACAACCAATCACGTTCGGCCACCATCTCATGGCCTGGTTTGAAATGCTCAAACGAGATACAGAGCGTCTGGCCGATTGCCGGAAACGCATCAACGTCCTGCCGCTCGGCAGTGCCGCTCTGGCAGGCACCACGTTCCCGATCGACCGGAATCAGGTCGTCAAGGAACTGGGGTTTGCCAACGCTTCAGAAAATTCTCTCGACTCGGTAAGCGATAGAGACTTCATCATCGAGTTCTGTGCCACCGCCAGTATCATGATGATGCACTTTTCCCGCTGGAGCGAAGAGCTGGTGCTGTGGATGTCCGAGCCATTTGCTTTTATCGATCTGCCAGACCGGTTCTGTACCGGCTCTTCAATCATGCCGCAGAAAAAGAACCCCGATGTCCCGGAGCTGATTCGCGGTAAAACGGGCCGAGTATTCGGTGATCTGACCAGCACGCTGACGCTGATGAAGGGACAGCCGCTGGCCTACAACAAGGACAATCAGGAAGACAAGGAGCCTTTGTTCGACGCCGTCGATACCCTGCGCGACTCACTCACCGCCCTGATCGGCCTGATCCCGGCCATCGAAGCAAATACCAAAAATATGTATAACGCTGCGACTCGCGGCTTCGCCACCGCGACAGATCTTGCTGACTATCTGGTGCGATCGGGTGTGCCGTTTCGAGATGCTCACGAGATCGTGGGGCGAACGGTCGCCTATGCGATCGAGCAGAACAAACAGCTCGATGAGCTCTCGCTCGAAGAGCTCACCGCCTTCCATCAGGGTATTGGCGAAGATGTATTCGCGGTACTCACCCTGGACGGTTCCGTAGCCGCGCGAAATCACATCGGCGGCACCGCCCCGGATCAGGTGCGGGCAGCGATCGCCCGGGCAAGGTCAGCACTCGGAAGCTGAAGGGCGTCCGGGCCCGAGGCCCGTTTGATTCGAGGGATCGGTGCTATACTCGGGGGTTTCAATAGTCGGATCGCGCGGTGCGCTGGATCGTACTCTGCCTGCTCGCAGCACTCGCTACCACCTGTGGTCAGAAGGGGCCGCTGACGCTCCCCGATGATCCCAAGGTAGCGATCGGACTGCCAGCGGCCAGCCTTCACCCTTCGCACAACGCTCTTTAGGAATCCTCTGATCAACTCCATGAGTGTGTATCAGCATCAGCAGCAGACGCTGCAGGTCGAGTCTGTCGCTGTCCCGGATATCGTTGCCGCGGTCGGCAGCCCTGTCTACATCTACTCGACACGCTATTTCGTCGAGCGCTATCGCGCGCTCTCGGCGGCGTTGTCGAATCCGTCGTCACCAGGCCCGGCAGCGCGGATCTACTACGCGGTGAAGGCCAACTCCAATCTGTCCGTGTTGCGCTGTTTCCATGACCTCGGTGCCGGTTTCGACATTGTTTCCGGTGGCGAGTTACAACGAGTGCTTGCTGCCGTAGGCGATCCGGACAGCGTGGTCTTCTCCGGTGTAGGGAAATCCATTGCCGATATTGACCTGGCACTCAAGCTGGATATTCATTGCTTCAATGTGGAGAGTCCCGCGGAACAGGAAAGGCTCAGCGACCGAGCCAGATTGCTTGGGCGCCCCGCCCGGATTGCGGTACGTGTCAACCCGGACGTAGATGCAAATACCCATCCCTACATCTCCACTGGCCTGAAGGAAAACAAATTCGGGGTACCCGCCGAGCTGGCACTGGAGATGTATGAGCGGGTGGCAGCCGACGAGTGGCTCGAGCCCATTGGCATCGCCTGTCACATCGGCTCGCAAATCACCGATCCGGAACCGATGCTGCAGGCGCTGACCAGCCTGCTGAACCTGGTGGATGTTCTAGCCGGGCGAGGGCTCGATCTCGACCACATCGATCTCGGTGGTGGATTTGGCGTTGTCTACGACGATGAGCAGGAATTCGACGTGGCCGACTACGGCGCCCGAATTGGAGCGGCACTCGAGGGACGCAAACTCACACTCTCCATTGAGCCGGGTCGCTACCTGGTGGCCAATGGTGGCATTCTTGTCACGCGAGTGGAGTACCTGAAGCCGGGCCGTGGCAATGATGAACGGAATTTCGCAGTAGTGGATGCGGCCATGAACGACTTGATCAGGCCGGCCCTTTACCAGGCCTGGCATCGGGTGGAGACTGTCTGTAGCGATGAGCAGCGGCCGGAGGCCACCCGCGCCCACTGGGATATCGTCGGCCCTGTCTGCGAAAGTGGCGACTTTCTGGCAAAAGAGCGGCAGCTCACCATCGCTCCGGGAGATCTCATTGCCATTCATTCCGCCGGTGCCTACGCCATGGTACAGAGCTCCAACTACAACAGCCGCCCGCGACCGGCAGAGGTGCTGGTGGAGGAAAGTACTTTTCGCGTCGTCCGCCGCCGTGAATCCAGCGAAGATCTGATTCGGCCGGAACTGCTCGGCAGATGAACGTTCACTTCGCCAAGATGCACGGCCTCGGTAACGACTTCATGGTTCTGGATCTGGTCAGCCAGGCCTTCAATTTCACTGCCGAACAGGTTCGAAGCTGGGGCGATCGCCGCACCGGTGTCGGCTTCGATCAGTTGCTGATCATCGAGCCCCCGGGTGATCCGGAGGCGGATTTTCGCTTCCGGATCTTCAACAGCGATGGGTCTGCTGCGGAACAATGTGGCAACGGCGCTCGCTGCATAGCCAGGTACATTGCAGATAGCGGCCTCAGCGTCAAGAATGTGATTCGCCTCCAAACCTCGAGCGGAACCATCGAGACCCGCATGCTCGACAGCGATCAGGTAGAGGTCGACATGGGCATCCCGACCGTCTCTGCCACCCAGGTGCCGTTTGAGGCAGCCTCGGCCAGTTCCTGCAATGCCCACCCGGATGCCCGATACACGAGCTATTTTCTCGACGTTGGTGACGGCGAATGCCACGAGATAATACCCGCCTCCATCGGCAATCCCCACGGGGTGCTGTTCGTCGAGGATATCGCCAGCGCTCCGGTCGCCGAACTCGGCAGCAAGCTGGCTGCCCATCCGTTTTTTCCCGAACGCGCCAATATCGGATTCTGCCAGGTAGTAGATGGCAACTTCGTCCGCCTGCGGGTCTTCGAACGCGGCGTCGGCGAAACCAGAGCTTGTGGCACCGGCGCCTGCGCCGCGGTGGTTGCCGGTCGCCTGTCCGGCAGGCTCGAGGAAGGGGTGAAGGTTTCCCTGCCTGGCGGCAAGATCCGGATTCGATGGCACGGGGAGGGTACGCCCGTTAAGATGACAGGACCCGCCACCCTGGTATACGAAGGCCAGATCGCCCTCGATTGATGCTTACACCAACGCTTTTCCATAAAGTCACCCCCGGGAGCCTGAAGTACCACATATGAGTTCCGCAATCGAACCAGACTCAGACCTCAGCGACGACATCATCGTCGACTACCTGAAGGCCGAACCGGATTTTTTTCAGCGCAATGCTCACTTGCTCTCGGAGCTGAATCTACCTCATGAGAGCGGTCAGGCCACATCCCTCATCGAACGTCAGGTTGCAATACTGCGAGAGCGAAATATGCAGATGCGGCGACGTATGAACGACCTTTTACAAGCCGCCAAAGACAACGACGAGCTATTCGGCAAAACCCGAACGCTCACATTGGAACTCTTGAACGTGCACAGCTGGCAGGAGTTGAACGAAGTTCTGGCCACCTACGTTCTGGCAGATTTTCAGGCGGACTTCGTTTGCTGCCATCTGGCCAACCTGCCGGTATTTCTCGACCATCTGGTGAGCCATGACGGTGAAATGCCTCATCTGCGTTTCACCGGCAACAACGTCCCGGTGTGCACCACGCTGCGCATGGAAGAGCTGGGTGAGCTGTTTCCCGTTCAGACCCACGACGTCGACGGCAGTGCGGTCCTGGCACCGCTGTTCTGGGAAGACGGGGAAGGCTGTCTGGCGATAGGCAGCCGCGAAATAGATCGCTTTACCTCCGATATGGACACCCTGTTTGTGAGATACATCGGTGAGGTGCTGAGCCGGGTGATTCAGCGTCTGGCGTCGTGAACGCAGCGCCGAACCAACTGTTTGACAAGGCAATCAACGCATTTCTCGATCATCTGAAATTCGAGAAACGATATTCTCCCAATACCTTGAGCGCCTATCGTCGTGATCTATCGCGCTTCGCCATCCAGGTAAACAAGCCACCCGAACTGATCGCCGCTCACGACATCAGTCACTTCATCGCGCATCTCCACGGCGTCGGCCTGACACCACGCAGTATCCAGCGAAACCTGTCCAGCCTGCGGAGCTTTTTCAAATACCTGGAATCAAAGGGACTCACAAAAACAAACCCTGCCGTTGGCACACGGGCACCGAAGACCAGAAACAAACTGCCTCATACGCTGGATACCGATCAGGCCGCGCGACTATTTGATTTCGAAGCCTCAACGCCTCGTCAGAAACGCGACAAGGCAATGGCCGAGTTGTTCTACTCCAGCGGTCTGCGTCTCTCGGAGCTGGTCGGCATCGATATACAGGATCTGGATCTCGAGAGTGGTTTTGTTACCGTGCTGGGCAAGGGTAATAAAACCCGCCAGCTGCCTCTGGGCCGGTATTGCATCGAGGCGATCAGAGATTGGCTCGATCACCATCCCCTCGTGAGAGGGGACCATCATCCCCTCGTGAGAGGGGACCACCATCCCCTCGTGAGAGGGGACCATCATCCGCTCTTGAGAGCGGACCACCACCTACTCAATTGCGGCGACGCCCCGTTGTTTACCGGCCGCGCAAACGGTCGGATCAGTCCGCGCAACGTTCAGGCCCGAATCAGACGGTTGGCAACTCAGCAGCTCGGCAGCACCCACCTGCATCCACATATGCTGCGCCACAGCTTTGCCAGCCATCTGCTGGAGTCCAGCGGCGACCTCCGAGCGGTCCAGGAGTTACTCGGCCACAGCGACCTCGGCACCACTCAGATCTACACTCACCTGGATTTCCAGCATCTCGCCAAGGTCTACGACGCAGCGCATCCCAGAGCGGACAGCCAGGCGGATCACGACGCCGACCATGACTGAGATCCGGCTGATCACATTCGATCTGGACAACACATTATGGGACGTGGGAGAAGTGTTGCATCATGCGGAACAACAGATGCGGCAGTGGCTCGACGCCAATGTTCCGGAATACACCCGGACCCTCGACCGGGACGCGTTGACCAAAATAAGAACCGCCGTCGTCACCGAACGTCCGCAATTGGGCCACAATGTCAGCGCGTTGCGGCAGGAGGTCCTGTTTCGCGGCATCGTTTCCTGCGGGTACCCGGCAACGGAGGCACGTCGGTACGCCAGGTCCGCTTTCGCAACATTTTTCCAGGCGCGCCAGGAGGTGGTTTTTTTCGAGCACGCGCTCGAAGCGCTCGGCGAACTCGCTGCCAGCTATCAACTCGGGGCGCTCACCAATGGCAATGCGGATATCCAACGAGTCGGTCTCGATCGCTTTTTCAGCTTCGCCTTTTCTTCAGCGGACGTGGCAGCCAGCAAGCCCGCGCCGGACATATTTCATGCCGCCCTCAACCATGCCGGTGTGGCACCGCAGCAGTGTATTCATGTGGGCGATAACCTCATAGATGATGTCCACGGCGCCGGTAGCGTGGGTATGCACACGATCTGGGTGAAACTATCCGACCAACCCAACACCATCGGCCATACTCAGCCGAGCGAGGTTGTCGAAGATCTTGCGGAACTGCCAGGTGCGGTGAGTCGAATCCATACCGCTTAGCCGGTGACCCGACTGCCCTTATGGCGTACTGCCCGCCTGTTAACGTGCGGGCGCATGAGCTTCCAGATACCCCCGGACGGCTTGTATCGATGCCTCGATAACCGTTTTTCTCGACGGCCGGCCATCGAGCGCGTCCAGGATCGGATGTCGTGCAACCTCCTTACCCACCGCTTCGTTCACCGATTCCGGAAACTTGGCCGGATGCGCGGTCGCGATGCAGATCTGCATGCCGCTGACCTTGAATCGATCCGCTGCCACCAGCCCCACGGCTGTGTGCGGGTCTGCAACGTAGCCGTTTACCTCATAGGCCGCACGGATGGCTTGCTTCACTTCCGCTTCACTGACGGCGGTGGCCAGGAAATCCCCGGGGTCTGGTCTGGCGTTCAGGGATGCACTGCCGGTCTCGAGAAATTCCTGCATGAAAGCGCGCAGACGCTCCGCGTCCCGATCGAAGTAATAGAACAGATAGCGCTCGAAATTGCTGGCCACCTGGATGTCCATGGCCGGACTGATGGTATGACGCACGCTGCCGCGCCGATAGAGACCGGTCTCGAAGAATCTGGCCAGAATGTCATTTTCATTGGTGGCAAGGATGAGCCGGTCGATGGGAAATCCCATACGCTTCGCCAGGTAACCTGCGAATATATTGCCGAAGTTTCCGGTTGGAACGCAAAAGGACACCGCTTCCCGGTTCGAGAATTTCAGGCTCGCATACCCGTAGTAGATGATCTGTGCCAGTACCCGAGCCCAGTTCACCGAGTTGACTGCACCCAGCGAGTAGTTCGATTTGAACTGGGCATCGGCAAACAATTCCTTCATCAGCGACTGGCAATCATCGAAGCTGCCTCTGACTGCCAGGCAGTGAACGTTGTCGTCGACGACCGTCGTCATCTGCAACTCCTGCAGGCGGCTGACCCGACCTTGCGGATACATGATGAAGACATCGACTGCGGGCAGTCCCCGCACCCCGGCAATGGCGGCACTGCCCGTGTCCCCGCTGGTGGCACCGAGGATGTTCAGATGCTCACCACGCTCCTCCAGGATGTATTCGAATAACTGGCCAAGCAGTTGCAGCGCCACATCCTTGAAAGCCAGCGTCGG
>QIDL01000231.1 GCA_003228415.1 Gammaproteobacteria bacterium
GGTCCGTGCCTCGAGCGAGTCCACGCCTGTGGCAAACTGAGCCTCCACAACGACCGACTGCAGATCTTCGCTCGGCCGAATCACATAGGTGGATATTGCCTCCGGGACCGAGTTCGCAATCCCCGCCATCGGCAGCAACAGCAACGGCAAAATACCTGACCACATTCGAACTAGTTCTGCCCAGGCACCCGCCGGTTCAGTAAGCTTGCGCATCACGCCTCGCTCCCGATTGACATGACAGTTACCGTTTCCATATGACCACCATACTCTCCTGTTGTTTCTTCATGGGTCTGGTTGCCTGGTATTCCTATCGGCGCACGCGCGGACAAACCGGAAATCGCGACGGCTACTTCCTTGCTGGCCACGGTCTCACAGGCACTTTTATCGCGGGTTCTCTGCTCCTCACCAATCTGTCGGCCGAACAACTGATCGGGCTGAATGGTTCGGCCTACGCGTTTAATCTATCGAGCATGGCCTGGGAAGTCACCGCCGCCATCGCCATCGTGGTGATGGCTCTAGTGCTCTTGCCCAGGTATCTCACGGGTGGCTTCACCACGCTGCCTGAGTTTCTGGAATCCCGCTTCGACGCGCGGGTTCGCCGGGCGACGGCGCTTCTATTTCTGTTTGGCTACGGTCTGGTGACTATCCCTTCTGTCCTCTACTCCGGGTCACTGGCCGTGATGCAGTTATTCGATGTTCCCAACCTGCTGGGGCTCGACCGCTCGCAATCGCTACAGATCACCTTGTGGACGATCGGGCTCATCGGCGCAGCATACGCAATATTCGGAGGTCTGAAAGCGGTCGCGGTATCGGATACCTTGAACGGTATCGGTCTGCTCATCATCGGCCTGCTGGTACCCATCCTCGGGTTGGTCAAGCTCGGCGAAGGTGACCTCCTCGCCGGACTCAGTCAACTGACAAGCGTCCACACAGAAAAACTCAACGCGATCGGTTCAATCAGCGACCCTACCCCATTCGGAACGGTATTCACCGGAATGATATTCGCCAATCTGTTTTATTGGGGGACGAATCAGTATGTCATCCAGCGCACCCTCGGTGCCAGAAGCCTGGCGCAGGGGCAAAAGGGCGTACTCATCTCTGGTTTCTTCAAGATCGCCGTACCCTTTCTCATGATGATCCCGGGAGTTATCGCATACCATCTCTACGGGCCAGATCTGGTTTCCATGGACGATGCATACCCGAGACTGGCAAAGGACGTTTTGCCTGGGTATCTGTCTGGTTTCTTTCTAGCGGTGTTGCTTGGTGCTGTGCTGAGCTCTTTCAACTCACTCTTGAACAGCGCCTCCACGCTTTTTGCCATCGATTTGTATCAGCCGCTCAGACCCCATGCCACCGACGACAGACTCATTCGAGTGGCCCGAATTGCCGGAACCATCCTCGCGTTGTTTTCGTTTCTCATCGCACCTCTGTTGCAGTACGCGCCCGAAGGTGTCTGGCAATTGATCCGAAAATTCACCGGTTTCTACAACATCCCGATTATCGCCATCGTTGTGATGGCGGTTTTCACGAACCGGACCCGCTATCGGGTTCCTGCAGCCGGCGCGCTCACTACCATTGCGTTCCATCTGTGCGCCTATGGCATCCTCACGTTCGCCTGGGATAGCGGCCTCCATTTCATCCATCTTTACGCCATACTCTTTGCCCTGGAGATTCTGATAATGGCGGCCTTTGCGGCATGGCAGTCAAGGTCGACTACATGCGCGGCGGCGCCCTCGGTCGCACCGGCTCCCTCCGTGGATATGACGCCCTGGCGTTACGCAAGAATGACCAGCATTACGTTGTTGCTGGCGATGGTGGGCGTCTACGTGCTCTTTTCCGGATTCGGGTTGGTTGGCAATGCCGAGTGAGTCGCAAAAAATCGTTCCACCTGCTTCGGGCCGTTCAGTACTTCCAGCGCAACCAGTTTTCGATCGCAATCGAGCAGCACGAGAGCCGGTATCTGACGAACACCGAGGACCAGGCCCAGCTCCTGTGAAACTATGAAACGCGTGGGATCGATCCGGTGTTCCTGGCAATAGGAATCGTAGTCGGCCATCTGCAGGCCATCCGCGACCCAGTAAGCCTCTGTCGCGCGGGAGTGTCCCGCCTGGACCAGCGCCTCCTCGAATGCAGGCAGCACACTGCGACAGATCGGGCAGTCTGCGGCGACAAACAGCAGCACCAGCTGACTGAAACCATCTCCCTGAGAGAGATCCAGCTCCCCGCCGTTGAGCTCTTTCAGAGCCACTCCCGGTAACGGCTCGCCAACGCGGATGCCTTCGCGCGCCCGAGTCATGCCCGCAGGCGACAGACGTTCATGAAGAATCCCCACCTGGCGGGCAAGAGACAGAACCACAACAGCCAGGGCGACCAGTGCCAGCAGTTGGACCGCCGTCGCGATTCCCAGCCAGATCATGCCCCTGTCTCCTCGGCATCGGTATCGGTGAAGAGCGCTGAGAACTGCTGACGCAGACTGTTTTTCTGCACCTTGCCCATGGCATTGCGCGGCAGTTCCGCCACGTTTACCACCACTTTCGGCTGTTTGAAGCGGGCGATCCGGCCGGCCAGCATTTCAGCCACCGCCGCGCTGGTCACCTGGTCGGTATGCGGAACCACAACGGCGACGACACCCTCGCCGAAATCGGGATGCGGCACACCAATCACCGCGCTTTCCAACACTTCAGGCATCTCATCGAGCAGCACCTCGAGCTCCTTAGGGTAAATGTTGTAACCGCCTGAGATCACCATATCCTTTTCACGGCCTACGATGCTGATTCGACCTTCTGTGTCCATGGTGGCGAGATCGCCGGTGATGAAGTAGCCGTCCGGACGAAATTCCTCAGTGGTCTTCTCAGGCATCTGCCAGTAACCGGCGAACACGTTAGGTCCTTTGACTTCAATAACACCGACCTCACCGGATTCGAGAATCTCCCCCGACTCCGAAGCGATGCGCGCCGCCACCCCGGGCAAGGAAAAACCGACCGTACCTGCCACTCTATTGCCAATGAGGGGATTGGAGGTGTTCATCATGGTCTCGCTCATGCCGTATCGCTCCAGTATCCGATGCCCTGTCCGACTTGCCCAGGACTCGAAGGTCCGGGCGGTCAGCGGAGCGGAACCACTGATGAACAAACGCATGTTCCTGCACAGTTCTCTATCCAACTCGGGGCGTGCCAGCAGCCGGGTATAGAAAGTAGGCACACCCATCATCACCGTTGCGTTCGGTATCTGCGCAGCCACTGCAACCGCGTCGAAACCATTCAGGAAGATCATGGGGGTGGCCTTGAGCATCGCACAATGCATTGCGATGAAAAGACCATGCACATGGAAAATCGGCAGCGCGTGCAGCAACACGTCGTCATCCTGCCAGCTCCAGTAGTCGACCAGCGTGACACTGTTGCTGGCGAGGTTACCGTGGCTGAGCATGGCGCCCTTGGATCTGCCAGTGGTACCCGATGTATAAAGGATTGCCGCGATATCGGCAGAACGTCGCACCGCGATATCGAAGCTGGTTGCGCCGTCCATGGTCGCAATCAATGAACCCTCGCCCAGAACGCCGAGAGATCGAACAACGGTTGCCTCATTGATCGAATCAGCCAGCTTCTCGAGATCTGGTTCATCCGTAACTCCGCAAACAAATAGCGTCGGGCGGGAGTCCTCGAGAAAATAGGCCACCTCGGCCGCCGTGTAGGCGGTGTTGATCGGTACATAGACCGCACCCATTCGCAGGCAGCCCAGATAGAGAGCGACCGCTTCAGGGGACTTCTCGACCTGCACCAGCACGCGATCATCCACCCTGACCCCCAGAACCATCATAGTGGCTGCAAACTCGGCGCTCATCCGATCGAGATCTCCATAGCTGAAGTCCCTTCGATCGGAAATAAGCAGCGCCGGGCGCTCGAGATCTCGACCGAACGCGTATGTGAGTAAGCTGAAAAAGTTCTCTGTCATCTGGATCGGAACTGGTGGCAAACGAGAAAGTTTATGCCGCCTGCGCCGATCTGTCGCCTGGAGGAGCGGATCTTCTGTCGCCTTCCGGTGTCAAAAAGCGGTACCCTGAAGTGTTTACCCCACCTGGAAGACCTGTTGCGCTACCTCATTCTTTTCCTGGCCATGTTCGCCGCTGGCGCCTGTGATTCGCTCAACAGCGGAGGCGCAGCGGCTGGCAAAGGACCCAAGTCGGGCGGATTCAGCAGAGGGCCGACTTTCGTCTTGACCCAAGTGGCCACGCTGCGAGAAATACGAGACGAAGTGGAGGCTATCGGTACAACCTACGCCAATGAGTCTGTGACGGTTACCGCGAAGGTGACCGATACCGTCAGCAAGGTGAACTTCGAAGATGGTCAGACCGTAGAGAAAGGGGCGGTACTGGTTGAGCTGACCAAGCGCGAACAAGTTGCGCTCCTCGACGAGGCGGAGGCGAATCTGAATGATGCCAGAATCCAGGCCCGGCGCCTCGAGATGCTGGCCGCCGAAGGCACCATACCACTGTCCCAACTCGACGAAGCTCATGCCCGCCTCTCCGCATCAGAGGCTCGATACCAGTCGATCGTCGCACGCATTCAGGACCGGCTCATTCAGGCGCCGTTCTCCGGGGTGCTGGGCTTTCGAGAAGTCAGTGAGGGAACGCTGGTGACCCCGGGTTCTACCATCACCACCCTCGATGACATCTCTATCATCAAGCTTGATTTCTCCATACCCGAGGTCTACCTGGATCTCGTCGAAGTGGGCCTGCAGTTGACCGCCGAGAGCTCGGCCTTTTCGAACCGTCGCTTCGAAGCGACGGTTCGCACCATCGGTTCCCGGATCGACGAGAGTACCCGGTCTGTCACTGTTCGTGCTCACATAAACAATCCGGATGGGATACTCAAACCCGGTATGCTGCTGACGGTGCACCTCTACACCACCACCCGCGAAAGCCTGATGGTCCCTGAAATCGCACTGCTGCAACGGTCTTCCCAGTTCTTCGTCTACACCATAGTCAACGGTCATGCAGAAGTGTTGCAGGTTCGAACAGGCATCCGCCGGGATGGCTGGATCGAAGTGCTGAGCGGTCTTTCGGAAAACCAGACCGTGATTACCGAGGGGGTGATCAAGGTCCGCGATGGTTCATCTGTCACTACCGAGCTGAGTGAAGTTACCTCTCCCG
Source organism: Gammaproteobacteria bacterium (assembly GCA_003228415.1). Lineage (GTDB taxonomy): Bacteria > Pseudomonadota > Gammaproteobacteria > Pseudomonadales > Azotimanducaceae > SZUA-309. Next base: position 5,150 of record QIDL01000231.1, read on the forward strand.
AGAAGAAAAGCTGACCATGTGGCTCTCGGACATCTCCGTAAAGCGCCCGGTATTTGCCACCGTGATCAGCCTGATGCTGGTAGCGTTCGGGGTCATGTCATTCAACTACCTGCCGCTTCGCGAGTACCCGGATATCAATGCACCCATCGTGTCCGTGAGCACCAACTACATCGGCGCGGCATCCGATGTCATCGAAACCCGAATCACCAAGGTCATCGAAGATCAGATCAGCGGTATCGAGGGCATCAAGATCATCCGCTCCTCCTCCCGCGACGAACGTTCATACATCAACATCGAGTTCGAACTCGACCGCAACATCGACGAGGCGGCAAACGATGTTCGGGACCGGGTCTCACGCGTGCTGGGTCGTCTGCCCGATGACGTCGAGCCCCCAATCGTGGCCAAATCCGATTCGGATGCCCGCCCGGTGATGTACATGAACGTGTCGAGCACCGAACTCTCGCTCATGGAACTCCACGACTATGTGGAACGCTACATCGTCGATCGATTTTCAGTCATTCCAGGGGTTTCCACCGTCGAAGCCAGCGGTGGTGCAAGGCCTTCAATGCGCATCTGGGTGGATCGTCTGGATCTGGCCGCTCGTGGATTGACGGTAACGGACATCGAGCTGGCACTCAGGCGGGAAAACCTGGAACTCCCCGCGGGCCGACTGGAGAGCGCGGACGTGGAGTTCAGAGTCCGGCTGGAGCGCAGCTACCAGACACCGGCAGATTTCGCAGCGCTGGTGATTCGGAAAGGCGAAGACGGCCACTTGCTGCGTCTCGGAGAAGTCGCCACCGTTGAGCTGGCGCCACGCAACACACGTGAAACCTTCCGTTCCAACCAGCAGATTACGGTGGGTATGCGTGTCAGCAAACAGTCCACCGCCAACACGCTGGAGATGCTCGAAGCAGTAAAGGCCGAGATCAAGCAGATACAGGCCAACCTGCCTGACCACATGGAGCTGATGCCGAGTCAGGATGACTCGTTGTTCATTCGCGAAGCGATCAATTCGGTGTATCAGACCATCGGTATCACCACGATTCTGGTGAGCCTGGTGATACTGGGATTTCTCGGCACCTTTCGAACCATGCTCATTCCTGCGGTCACCATTCCCGTCTGCCTGACATCGGCGTTCATCGCGCTGGCGTTGTTCGGCTACTCGGTAAACCTGATTACCCTGCTCGCGCTGGTACTTTGCATCGGTCTGGTGGTGGACGATGCCATTGTGGTACTGGAAAACATTTACCGGCGCATTGAAAAAGGGGAAGAGCCACTGCTTGCAGCATACAGAGGCGCGCGTCAGGTGGCATTTGCCGTCATATCGACCACGGCCGTGCTCGTCGCCGTATTCTCTCCGATCATCTTTCTCGAGGATAATCTGGGCGTCATATTCAGTGAACTGGCGGTCACCATCAGCGCAGCAGTCATTTTCTCCAGCGTTCTGGCGCTGTCGCTGACACCGGTCATGTGCTCCAAATTTCTGACAAAGAAAACCACCATGAACCCTTTCACCAATCTGGTGCATCGGCTGTTCAGCAGATTTGAAGCTCTTTACCAGCGTGCCCTGGCTGCCTTCCTGCGGCACAGCTGGGTCGCTGTAGCGGTCACCGCGCTGATCATCGGCGGCACCTGGTGGCTGATCGTGAACACACCGGAGGAATATGCGCCGAAAGAGGATCAGGGGGCATTTTTCGCACGAGTCATAGCCGCCGAAGGAACCGGGATCAAACGTATGATTTCCCAGATGGATCAGCTCGAAGAGCCCATCCAGTCTCTGCGCGAGCAAGGCGAAGTCCAGAGAGTCGTATCCCGCGTGCCATCCTTCGGCAGCACATCACCCAACACCGGCATGTTCATTGTCAGCATGGCGCCTTGGGAAGAGCGCACCCTCAGTACCCAGCAGGCCCTTGACCAGGTAATGGCCGAATGGGCCATCGTTCCGGGAGTGCGGGCATTCGCCTTCGTCCGCTCTGGACTCTCCAAAGGCGGTGGCGACCGGCCGGTGCAGTTCGTCCTCGGTGGCCCCAACTACGAGGCGCTCGCCGAGTGGCGTGACATCATCATGGAACGGGCCGAGGAGTACCCGGGGTTGTCTCGATTGGACAGTGACTACAAGGAAACTCAACCTCAGGTCGTCATTCGTATCGACAAGAATCGGGCTGCCGCACTCGGCGTGTCGGTGGAAAATGTCGGCAATACACTCGCTGCCATGATGAGCGAGCAGAGCATCACCACCTTCGTTCAGGACGGTGAAGAGTACGACGTGATTCTTCAGGCAAGGGAAGAACAGCGTGCCTCGGCCACCGACCTGGAGAATATTTACGTTCGCTCGTCCGACAGCGGTCGGTTGATTCCTCTATCCAATCTGATCTATCTGCAAGAAACTGCCGGTGCTGCAAGCCTCAATCGCTACAATCGCCTGCGTGCAGTAACGATCAGCGCGAGCCTCAACGAAGGCTATGCCCTGGGTGACGCTCTGAAGTTTCTCGAAGATACTGTTGCAGCGGAACTCCCCGAATTCGCCCAGATCGACTACAGAGGAGAATCTCTCGAGTACAAGGAAACATCGGGCAGCCTGGCGTTCACCTTCGGCATCGCGCTGCTGATCGTTTTTCTGGTTCTGGCAGCCCAGTTCGAGAGCTTCATTCATCCGTTCGTAATTCTGTTGACCGTACCCATGGCCCTGGCCGGAGCCCTGCTTGGACTGTATGTCACTGGTTCGACACTGAACATATTCAGCCAGATCGGTATCATCATGTTGATCGGCATCGCCGCCAAAAACGGTGTTCTCATCGTCGAATTCATCAACCAGTTGCGGGATGCCGGTCGCGACTTCGAAGACGCAATCATGGAAGCCGCCGGGATTCGATTGCGCCCGGTGATGATGACAACCATCTCAACCGTAATCGGGTCCATTCCGCTGATTGTCGCCTCCGGCGCCGGCTCCTCTGGCCGTAACATGCTGGGTATCGTCATCTTCTCCGGTGTCAGCCTGGCGACTCTGCTGACGTTATTCATCGTTCCGGCGTTTTACAATTTGTTAGCACGCAATACCGGCTCACCGAAAACCATTTCACGAATGCTCGACGAGCTTGCCAGTGTACCCTGACCAGTCCTGACTTACCGACCTTGCCGAGCTGACTCCGGAGAGATCAACGATTGCGTCTGCCTGTCCGGGTCAGGGCGGTGTCTCGGTGGGCCCGTATCTACCACTCGGTGGTTTGATCACCGTGGCGAAACTGATGGCGTTGCTGAGCAGGCGCTGACCCACCCACCAGATCGCCCGAAACGCCGGGTCATCAGCAAAAGCCACTATCACACCGGCACCCTTGGGCACTGCCAGAATCGCCGGGCTGCCCGCAATGCTGTCTGCATAGCCGGTGGGCAGATAGCCGCCGATCAGCGGGTGTTCGGCGTAGGCGCCCGCCACCGTGAAGGGGTTGTTTTTCGGTTCAATGAGCCTGGTCCTGCCCTGCCGCAACAGCCCCACCGTCCCGATGTTGATTCCAAACGCCAGTGGGTGCGTTTGATCCAGCTCCACCGCCAGGATACTGCCACCGATCTGCTGTGCGCCATCGCGGGCGGCCATTTCTTCATATGGATGACGTTGTGTCTCGGGGGTTTCTTCCGGCGGCTTCGGCAACCAGCCCAGCGTCTGAGCCCAGGTAACCGCTCGCCGCGTCAGTATCAGTACCCCGCCCCGGTCCACCCAGCGCTCGACCTCCATGCTGACCGATTCGCCTACCTTCTCGTATTTACCATCGGCGACGATCAGGTGAGTGTGTCGTGCAAGAAATGCCGCATCGACAGAGTCCGGCCGCACCAGAGTCACCGGCATTCCCAACCGCTCATCGAACAGATGCCACATCGCACCCAGGGCGGTCTGGTTGACTCCAAACCCGGCAAACATTGCAATCCTCGCCTGCTCGAGCGGAACCAACTGTGGGCTGCCGAGATCCGGCCCATTGCTGGTTGAACTGTTATCGAGTCCCACCAGAGGAGCATCGCCAGCCGCGATACGTCTCAGGAAATCCCGTGGCCGTTCGTCGAGTTCCGGCAGATCCACACTATGAACAACCACCGCACCGCGTTTGAATTTCCGTTGTGCATCATTGCTGGAAGCGCTGAAATCGCGAAGCGCCACCCGTGCGCTGACTCCGGCATCCTGGAGACGGGCGAGCACCGCCGGCGCATAGAAGTCGTCCCACGGTAGAACCCATGCCACCGCATCACGTCGACCGCTGACCCCATAGTCCCGGTTCACACTGTTGTGGGTGTCGAGTTTTGCGGGCACCCGTGCAAGCGGCGCCGCCGTGACTCCAAATGCATGAGGCAGCGACCAGGCGGAAACATCGTAGAAGGTCGAGTCCTCGAATTCCTGCTCGGTCGCAAAAAGCGTCTGCGCGAGAGCACCCTTTGGACCGAGTACCGGCACCACCCAGGCCCTGCCGGGACGATAATCCCGCCCTTCGATCTTCACCCCGGCGGTCAATCCAAACACCGATATGCCCTGCCCTTTGATGAGATCCACCATGGCGGCGGCTCGCGCCGGATCGCCACCATCATCGAAGATCCAGCCAGCCGGTACACGGCTCGGCAGGTGCTTGTTGGTATCATATGCGGTTCGATAGCGCCTGATTTCAGACTCCAGCGCCAGTGAACCCTTCAGGGTCGAAAGGGTTGCGAGCACGTGATTGTGAATCGCCATCGGCAGCGTAATCCGACCCTGTCGGGTATCACGAACCAATCCCTGGGTACTGGCTTGTTCGAAGAGAATGCCCACCGTTCCCTGGAGGTCCGGCCAGGTAGAACCCTTTCCCGGGTAGAAATCATCGAAAGACTCGCCGCTGTAGTACAGACGATGGGCCCGATCGAGCGCCCGGGCATGAAATTTGCCAAGTGCTTCTGTTATGGCCCGATTTTCTTTGGGAATCATGGGATGCCAGCGGCTGGCGACCCCGGGTTGAAAGAAAAACGTGCCGGCGCTTTTCATCTCGTGGTGATCTGTCATCACATGTGGCGTATAGCGACGCAGAAAATCTACCCGATTCACGGTCTCCGGTTGCTGCAATAGCAGCCAATCCCGATTGAGGTCGAAGAAGTAGTGATTGGTCCTGCCCCCCGGCCAGGCCTCCTGCCGCTCACGGTGCAGCGCATCCCCTACCGGGACTCGCCCGCGGGCCTGGTTAGCCCAGCTTTCGAACCTGCCATAACCATCCGGATTGAGTGCTGGATCGATCATGATCACCACCCGCCGAAGCATCGAGAGCACCTCGGGATCGCGGCTGGCTGTGAGGTACCAGGCCACCGCCATAGCGGCCTGCGTGCCGCTCGGCTCGTTGCCGTGGATACTGTAACCGTGCCAGGTGATCAACGGCGCAGAATCATCCCCATCCATGTGAGCACGCTGAATCTCATCGAGATGATCCAGATTGCCTGCCGAGGAGATGATCGCCGTGATCTGTCTGCGACCTTCATAAGTCCGGCCGATGTCGACGAGCCGAACCCGCGGCGAAGCGGCCGCCAGCGCTTCGAACCAGGCCACGACCCGATCATGCCGCGCGAAGCCATTACCGATCTCGTGACCGACAACGGTTTCCGGCCTGGGTATGCTGTCGTCGAATCCTTCCTCCGAACTGGCTGGAAAGTAGTCCTCCAGCCGGATTGTCCCGGGACTGTCAAATGGCGGCCTGGCCGGTTCGGCAGCCGCCGCAGAACCAACCAGAGTGAGGCAGATAAGAAACAGAGCGACTGGCATGGTGTTGCACTTCCGTTGTTGCTGAGGTCTATTTTCGAGGTGAGCATGCAGCATGCCAGGGAAAATTCGCCACGTTGACTTGCTGAAGCGGGTAGTTAAGGAACCTCTGAACAATTCCCGTTTGCTCAGCACGGACTACGGGGCCTGTGGATAGGCGCGGTTCACCGGCAATGGTCGACTCCATTGCCAAGAATCGCAACAACGCCACAGGCCCCGTAGTCCGTGCCCTTCGGGAGCTTATCGCGCTCGCCCTGCCTGCGTTGCGCACCTTGCCAATGTGCTCGACATTACCTGCGGCGCGCGCCTTATCAGGACAAGCGCGATAAACTCTGAGCTTTCGGGAATTGTTCAGAGATTCCTTTATTCTCACCACGCGCCGGGCGCTGTCAATCCGTCCGGCGTCGGAAGGAGAGACGATGCGGTTGCTCAGTTTTCAGATCGACGAAAAAACGGCCTTCGGCGCACTGGTCGAAGGACGCATCGTAGACCTGTCCATCCACATGCCGGAGTATGGGTCGTTGAGGGAGTTACTGGCTGCCCGATCACTGGTTCGAGCTCTGGACCTCGCCGCCGAGGCTTCGGCGGACTTCAACTTGAACGAAGTGGAGTTGCTGCCCCCGCTGACAGACCCCGGGAAGATCCTCTGTGCTTTTGTCGAAACAAACGGCACCCTCGTCGAACAGTGCTCTCCGATCGAAGGCATCTCACTGACCGGACACCGTCGACGGCTGTCGGTTACAAGACCGGCATCGGCATCCACTCTTACAGCCACAGCTGGTATCGCGATCATCATCGGTACGCCAGGCCAGAATATTCCTGAATCCGAAGCTCAGACCCACATCGCCGGCCTATCGTTGCTCAACTTCATCGGATCGCACGCGGTCGCAGATGGCAGCACCAACGGTATGCACTATCTCAGCGCTGGCTTTGGCCCATGGATCGTCACCACCGATGAGTTGGACTCTCTCGGACCTTTCGGACTCACGACCAGCATCAATGAAACGGCAGAGGAGCACACCATTTCCGGGGTCGGCAGGCTGGTAAGTCGATTATCGGCCACTGAAATCTTGATGCCTGGTGATACCATCGCCCTTCTGATGGCTAAGCCAGAGGTTCCGCCCGTTATGGAATCTGGCGATCGGCTGGCGGTCAAAGTGACAGAAATCGGCGTGCTCGAAAACACCATTGCGGATGAAACAGCAGACTCAGCCAGAGCATAGTGTGGCGATGAACCAATTTGCATACGACGCTTCCCCGTACCAGATTCCCGACTACAAGTCTGATGCCCATCGGGCCGCGTGGAGCTATCTGGCGGGTCCTGGATCCTGGTGGACGGGGACCCAACGGCTAGCCATCGCCCAGGCCTCCAGAGATTCACTGGATTGTCCGTTTTGCGCCGAACGCAAACAGGCACTCTCACCCCTGTCCATCGAAGGCAATCACAACGGCGATCCCACACTGACGACCTCTTCACTACTGGTCTCCTCATTACCAATCAAGGTACTCGACGCCGTCCATCGAATCACCACCGACCCTGCCCGGCTGACCGAAAGCTGGATCCAGGGTCTGATCGACGAGACCTTCCACCATGGGCACTACGTGGAAATGGTCAGCGTCATCGTGACACTCATCAGCATCGATGCCTTTCATCGTGCTCTCGGCCTCGCGCTCGAACCACTGCCAGCGGCGCAGCCAGGACAGCCGGATCGTTACTGGCCTGAAGGTGCGGCGGTGGATGTGGCCTGGGTACCAATGATCTATCCAGCCAATCTGAGCGATAAAGAGTCTGACATTTACTTCGGCGCACCGCAGATGGGTCACGTGATCCGTGCCATGAGTCTGGTACCCGATGCCGTGAGACAGCTCAACGCCCTCTCGGCCGCGCACTATCTGCCGACCCCCCAGGTCGGGGATATGAGCGCCTGTGGCAATCTGACCCTCAGCCGACCTCAGACCGAGCTGATTGCGGCACGAACCTCGGTACTCAACGACTGCTTCTACTGAACCAACGCCCATACGATGATGCTCCGTGGGAGCAGTGAGGCAAAAGGGGATACCATCGATCTACAGGCGATCGTCGCCGGCAGAGACGTTGACAGTCATGTTTCAGGCGGCGTTGTGCTGATTCGCTTTACCGAAGCGGCGCTGACAAATTCCGGAGACCTGTCAGCCGCACGTAGCGCGATGGTCGCGGAGTTCGATGAGCAGAAGCTGGTAGACGCCGCCGGTGTGATTGGCAATTTCCAACGTATGGTGCGTATTGCGGACAGCACCGGGATTCCGGTAGACGGTCCAATGGCGGAGATGTCGGCCAGTGTGCGGGAAGAACTCGGTCTGAACGATCTACCCAGCGCACGATTGAGTACGTGACAATCTACTGAACTGATGTTCGATCCTACCAGCTGCGTCGAGATGCGATGACATTGGCCGACTGGAACGTCTTGGTGCGCAAATGATTCAACCGCGCGTTCAGATTTCGATAACGCAACGGCTCCGAAATCGACCACTGCTCACCGATAACCAGATCGGAAAAGGTCTGCTCGCCACCATAACAACCGAGAACACAGGTAGCGCCGGACAGCCGATTGGATTCGACCTGGCACAAGCCACGGGAGAGTATCCTCATCCAGAAGGTTTCCTCCGCTTCCTCCAGCAGGCCGATCAGGGCGCTCACATCATCCGCCAGTTGCAGAAATTCCATGTCCAGGGAACTCACTCGCCTCTTGCCCGCCGCAACCGAAAAGGGGTAGACAGCATCTGCCCTTTCG
>QIDL01000534.1 GCA_003228415.1 Gammaproteobacteria bacterium
GTCTCGGGGAAGAACTCGGCACCGAATCGCCTCCGTGGCTGTCATTGCGCTTCCTGCAGGAGGAGGTGCGAGTCGGGCTTTTTGCCGAGCGACTCGGGGTCAAGGAGAAAGCGTCGCCAAAGCGGCTGAACCGGGAGCTGGAAAAGCTGGAGCGAGAGCTGGGTCTCATATAGTCTAGGAACCGGCCAGTCATCAGTCGGCCAGCGGATTTCGGTCGAATACTGACCCAATCGATTCCATCGATGAACCAATCAATATTGATAGGGTCATATCCGTAGAGTTCGCTTCGAGTGTTCAAAACCCATGTCAGAACGGCCCGGGACGGGGCTGTGAGAGGAGAATTGACAGCTTATGACTACCTTGAATTGGAAGATGAAGCCCATCACAGCGGCGGTTGGAACCGTTTTTGTCGCTTCCCTTGCCACGGCCAGTGTGGCCAACGCAGAAAAGCTTTTCGCAGCGGATGAGTTGGAGAACGGCTACGACCAACTCGCCAAGGCCGATGCCGAGGGTAAGTGCGGCGAAGGCAAGTGCGGTGAGTCCAAGGGCGCTATGTCCAAGGACGGCGAAGGCAAGTGCGGTGAGTCCAAGGGCGCTATGTCCAAGGACGGCGAAGGCAAGTGCGGCGAGTCCAAGGACGCTATGTCCAAGGACGGCGAAGGCAAGTGCGGCGAGTCCAAGGACGCTATGTCCAAGGATGGCGAAGGCAAATGCGGCGAGTCCAAGGGCGCTATGTCCAAGGATGGCGAAGGCAAATGCGGCGAGTCCAAGGGTGCTGAGTCCAAGGATGGCGAAGGCAAATGCGGCGAGTCTAAAGGCGGCTGAGTCACGCACCGAGGTGCTGATGACATCGGCCCTCGGTGTTTTCTTGCCTTCTCGCTGGCAATGAAGAGGAAGCAGTACCCGGTGGAAGGTGCAGGCTTAGGCCTGCGCCGGGCGCTCTTGCCCGAGCTTGTGAAAATGGACAGCAACGATGTCGATTTTCTCGAACTGGCGCCGGAGAACTGGATTGGTGTTGGCGGCCGTTTCAGCCGCCAGCTCCGGGCTATCTCAGAAAAATATCCCTTTGTCTGCCACGGGCTGTCGCTCTCCATAGGGAGTCCTGCGCCGTTGGATACCGGGTTTCTGAAAGAGGTCAAGAACTTCCTCGAGACCTACGAGGTTCGCTGCTATTCGGAACACTTGAGTTACTGCAGCGACGATCAGGGTCACCTTTATGATCTCATGCCTATCCCGTTTACCGAGGAGGCGATCCGCTACGTTTCCGCTCGCGTACGTGCGGTACAGGATATTCTCGAGCGTCGGCTGACACTGGAACACGTGTCGTACTACGCCGCGCCCGGCCAGCAAATCTCTGAGCTCGAGTTCATCAACGGAGTGCTTCAGGAAGCGGATTGCGATTTGCTGCTCGATGTGAATAACATTTACGTCAACAGCGTGAATTTTGGCTACGACCCGTATGAATTCCTGGAACAGATCGACGGCGATCGTACGGTGTATATCCATATTGCCGGCCACTATGTGGAAGCGCCTGATTTACGCATAGATACCCATGGCTCGGCGGTTATTGATCCGGTCTGGAATCTGCTGGAAACGGCCTATAGCCGATGGGGTGTAGCACCGACATTGCTGGAGCGAGATTTCAATTTTCCACCCTTCTCGGATCTTCTTGGTGAGATCGACCACATCCGTTCGCTACAGCAGAAGGTTGCCCGGCAGCATGTCGCGAACGGGTAGTAATCTCCCGGGTTTCCGTGAGACACAACTGGTATTTGCGGCTCACATTCGAAATCCTGAGGTGCATCCTGCACCGACGGATGTCGAACCTCGACGCATGAAGGTCTATCTGGACCTTTTCTACAACAACATTGAAGGTTTCCTCGCCACTGGCTTTCCAGTTGCGAAGAAGGTGCTTGGAGAGGAGCGTTGGCACGCCCTGGTGAGACGGTTCGTGCATCGTCACGCCAGCGAATCGCCCTACTTTCTGGTGATCAGCCAGGAGTTCTTGAGCTTTCTCGATACCTGCTCCGATGACGATCTTCCAGAGTTTTTGCTCGAGTTGTGTCACTACGAGTGGGTCGAGCTGGCGTTGAGCGTGAGCGAAACGGAATACCCGGTTGACGGTTTTGATCCGGATGGAGATTTGATGAACCGGCCTGTGCTGGTATCTCCGTTGATCTGGTGTCTGGCGTACAAATGGCCCGTGCACCAGATCGGTCCCGAGCACATCCCGGAGGTCGCACCCGATAAGAGCACGGAGTTGATCGTATTTCGTCGTCGGGATGATCAGGTGAAATTCATGGTTGTCAATGCCGTCACCTTGAGATTGGTAGCTCTCCTGACATTGGCGTCTACAGGTACAGACGCGCTCGAAAGCCTGGCTGGCGAGATGTCTGGAGTTGACTCAAATGTCATTTACGAACAAGGTATTGCAACGATGGAACGATTGCACGACGCTGGAATAATACTGGGGTCGAAGGACATCGGCTGATGCTTGGTTCTGGAAGACGATGTTTGATTATCGGCGTCTTCATTGTGATGAACGCCGGTGGCGTAGATGCGCAAGAGCTTTCTGATGCCAGCAGCGTACAGCCGATTGCGCAAAAAGACCCTGACCCCTGGATCCGGCTGAACCGCGGCTTGTGGTCGTTCAATGACAGACTCGATCGCTGGGTATTGATGCCCATAGCGCGTGGCTATACCACCATCGCTCCGGATCTTGCCGAGGAAGGCGTCAGTAACTTCTTCGACAACCTGCAAGTCCCGGGTGTGGCGCTCAACCAGATCCTGCAGGGTAAGCCGGGACTCGGGCTCAGCGACATGGCCCGGTTCGCGTGCAATTCGACCCTCGGGGTGCTTGGAGTTTTCGACGTGGCGACCCGGCTCAACCTTCCTCAGCACAACGAGGACTTCGGTCAGACCCTCAACGCCTGGGGAGTGCCCCAGGGACCGTATGTGGTCATTCCGTTGAGGGGACCTGCCACCGTGACTCATGCAAGCGGCATGATTGTCGACGTGTTCACAAACCCGATCACCTATATCGAAGACAGCCGCACCCGAAACCTGAGCTATGCAATGCATTTCATCGATTTGCGCAAGCGCCTCCTCGGTGCCGAGGTTCTGATTTCGGGTGATGAGTATCTGTTCGTTCGAGATGTTTATCTTCAGCGGCGAGACTTTCTGGTCAGGGATGGCGTTTTCGAAGACGATCCTTTCATGGATTTCGAAGACTTTGAATGACGGCGGTTGGTCAATTGCAATTGGAAATGTATAGGAGTAGTGTGCGCGTCCCATCGATGTGGCGGAAGTGTATTGCCGTATGGGCCTCGTCGTTGTAGCTCCTGATGAGCGGGTATCTCGCACGCTCCTCCAGCAGTTAGAACAACTCAATCTGGATCCGATTCCAGCGTTAACTCCGAAGTTGGCGCAAGAGATCTGTGATCACACTCTTCCTGATCTTTTGATCTGCACACGTATGGATTGGGCCGAATCGCTGGCGGGAGCAAACCGGCGGGTGCCGGTGGTTTTTGCTGCGACGGTAGCCGCTACTGAAAAAATACTGCTGAAAGCACTGCGAATCGGACTCACCGATGTCTGGGCTTTACCCGCCACTGCCGACTTTGTCCATGAGCGGGTGACCGGTATTCTCGAACGTGCTCGTCTGGCGCAGGGCCAGGCTGAGGCGCATCTGCGTGAGCACGTGATGGAATTGCAGAGAGACCAGCGTGCCGGACGTTACATTCAGATGGGTATGCTGCCCCCAAACCCGATGGCGATCGACCGGTATCGGTTGCAGCACAGGATAATCCCCTCGCTAATCCTTTCGGGCGATTTCGTCGACTATTTTCGAATCACCGATCGCTACTTCGCACTGTACGTCGCTGACGTTTCCGGGCACGGGGCCTCTTCAGCCTTTGTGACCGTGCTTCTGAAGAATTTCTCGCGCAGGCTCAGGCGCGAATACCGCGCCAGCATGATCGAGGAGCCGGGAGAAATTCTTGCATGGATCAATCGGGAGTTGTTGGATCAGAAAATCGACAAACACGTCGTGATGATTATGGCGATAGGAGACCTCGAAAACGACACATTGAGAATCGTCAATGCTGGACACTTCCCTCCGGCCATATTTGTCGATGAAGACGGTGCCCGTTTTATCGAACAGCGTGGGAAACCGATAGGTCTCTTTGAGGATGTGAGCTATCAGGCGAAGACGATTTCCCTCTCCTCCGGCGCGCAGTTGGTGATGTTCTCCGACGGCATTCTCGATGCCATGAAAGACATGGATCTCGACCAGAAGGAATTGTTGTTATTGGCAGCCGCGGAAAAGAACAGCATGGATGGCATCTGGCGGGCGCTCAAACTACAGGAAACGCCGTCTCGTGACGATATGACCTGTCTGACACTGGTTCGGGAGAATTAGGTGCAAGGAAAAATCCTGGTCGGATCCCACGATGGTGTCTACGTCATCATGTTGCAAGGTGATGTGAGGCTGACGCTTTGCACCACCGTAGACTTCTATCTGCAGAACATCTTTCAAGATGTGGCATTCAGGTCCGTGGTGGTCGATCTTTCGCAAACAGAAAACATCGACAGTACCTCCCTTGGCCTGCTGGCGAAGTTGTCTATCCAGGCCGATAAACGCCACAATTTTCGACCAACATTGATATCAACTCGCCGAGACATCACCAGGATTCTGCTCTCCATGGGATTCGATGATGTATTCAATATTGTGGAGACGCCTCTGGAGCATAAAGAGCAACTTCTTGAATTGCCTCGGCAAGCAGTGAGCGAAGAGGATGTTCGACAGAGAGTGCTGGATGCCCATCGAACATTGATGTCCATGAACGATGCCAATCGCGAAGCCTTTCACGACCTGGTTGCAACGCTCGAGCGAGATCCGCTGGAACCTCCTCGTCAGGCATCTCTATAGCCAGTCCCTCGAGCCCGCTGCTTGGCTTCGATAAAGCGGTGATGGCTGACGTAGAGTAGCTCCGCGATTTTACGAATCATGTGTTCCTCGAATCGGTCGAGCCTGGTGTCCACCAGTGCCAGTTGCCACAGCTTCACGACCAGCTCGAATCGTGCGGGTTCGTCCCAGGCGTCTACCAATGTCCGAGTGAAACGGTAGAGGCCGACGCTTTCGACCTGTTGCGTTTTTGACTCGGAGATGATTTCGGCGATTTCCAGATCTGCCAGACCGAACTGCTCGGATAATGCTACCCGAATTACCGCCAGTTCCTCTTCGTCAATGTCCTGATCCGCCCAGGCGACTTCCATCAGCAGGGTGGCAGCCGCCAGCGGTATCAGCCGCTCGTCGTCGGCCGTTCCCGTAGTACCCCGGTTGCGAATTCTTTCGATCAGGGATTCGAGCATCGATCAGGCAGCTTTCGTCATGTGTCGAACACAGCTCAGAGCTTCATCCACGACAGCCAGATCATTTCCTTTGAGTCTCCTATTGTCGCTCAGGAGGCGCCGGTAATGGCGCGCACCGGGCATTCCTGAAAAGAGTCCCAGGCAGTGGCGGGTCATATCATGCAGACGTCCGCCGTTGCTGAGTTCGGTTTCCATGTAGTCCTGGTAGCCGTGCATAACGGTGAGCGCATCGAGGCGTTCATCGCCATAGAGGTGTTGGCTGATTGAGTTCATGAACAGCGGATTGCGATACGCCTGGCGTCCAATCATGATCCCATCGACGTGTGGCAGCTGATCAACAGCCGATTCCAGACTGTCAATCCCGCCATTCAGGATGATCGTCAATTCTGGAAAGTGCGTTTTCAGCTGGTAAACGCGTTGGTACTCCAGCGGTGGGATCCGCCGGTTCTGGGCGGGTGAGATGCCGCCGAGTAAGGCCTTGCGGGCGTGCACATAAAATCGGTCACAGCCGCCATCGGCAACCGTCCCGATGAAGTGCTCGAGCAAGTCCTGTGAATCATCACCGTCGACACCCAATCGGCATTTGACGCTGACACGCGTACCCACAGCACTGCGAATTGCTGTGATGAGATTCGCGACCAGTGTTGGCTCGAGCATGAGGCAGGCACCGAAACGGCCTTGGTTGACTCGCGGCGATGGACAACCCACATTCAGGTTGATCTCGTCAAAGCCCCGCTTTTCCGCCAGACGCGCGGCTGCTGCCAAAGCGGCTGGATCGCTGCCGCCAAGCTGGATGGCGAGTGGATGTTCCGCAGGATGGTAGGCGAGTAGCTTCTCCGACGGGCCATTGAGCAGGGCGCCGGTGGGAATCATCTCGGTGAACAGCAGCGGTCGTCGTGCACAAAGTCGCAACAGATACCGGCAATGCCGATCTGTCCACGCCATCATGGGGGCGACGCTCAGTTCTGTGCTTCGGATATCCACCAGGGGCTACTCTATCCTCGGGAAGTGGCAGTCTGCCTGCTTCAGTCGTGCTTGCAATTTGGTTGCTGAGAGCAGAAACAGGCGAGGCGATCGATGCAGGATCGGACCAGAAACGTGTTGGGGATCGATACCAATGCTAAAAGTGACTCAACTTATTGAAATTGTTAGATAATAATCAGGGATGGGATCTGATTTCATATTCATATTTATCCATTTTTCCCTCCATTTTCCCTTCATTTTACTCAAAAACTCTGTATAGTACTTTTCCAACCGCATGATTTGCAAAGAAGTAACCCCCCAGATGCTTCGACAAAGAACGATAAAGCGCCCAGTCCACGCTATCGGTATCGGTGTGCACTCGGGTCAGAAAGTCCGTATGACATTACGCCCTGCCGGGGAGAATACGGGAATCGTGTTCGTCCGCTCCGACCTTGGGCATGCCAGCATTCGCGCGCATGCTCGAAACGTGAGTGACACAACGTTGGCAACCAGCATCTCGGAACACGGGATGCAGGTTGCCACGGTCGAACACCTCATGTCGGCGCTCTGGGGCTTGTCCATCGATAACCTCATCGTAGAACTCAACAACGAAGAAGTTCCGATCATGGACGGCAGTGCGGCGCCGTTCGTTTACCTGATCAATTCTGTAGGCATTGTTGAGCAACTTGCGGAGAAGAAGTTCATCCGTATCACCCGTCCCGTCAGGGTCACTCAGGGTGATTCATCGGCAACGCTGGAACCGTTCGACGGCTTCGAAGTCGATTATACTTTTGTCGCGGATCATCCGGTGTACAACCGCTATCCAAAGCAGGCGTTGCTGAACTTTGCAGAAACTTCTTACGTACAGGAAGTCTGTCGCGCTCGCTCCTTCGGGTTGGTCCACGAACTCGAGCAAGCCCAGGGTATCCGCCGTTGCCTCGGCTCCAGTCTGGAAAATGCGGTAGGCATCGATGACTATCAGATTCTCAACAAAGACGGTCTGCGCTATGACGACGAGTTTGTGAAGCACAAGCTGCTGGATGTCATTGGTGATCTTTATCTGCTGGGCCATCCTCTGGTGGGACGCTTTCACGGCTATAAGTCAGGCCACGCGCTAAACAACAAGCTTGCTAGAGCCTTGTTACGCTGTGCAGATGCCTTCGAGATCGTGACCGTTGGAAAAGACGAGTACGCCGATATGCCCATCCAGGCACCCGCCACGGCTTGACGCGACCTTTCTGCTGTAACGCGACGTCCGATGGAGGGCGAGACCTCAATCGGAGGGCGCAGCCCGCTTAAAGGGCGCGACCGCTTCGCGCTTCATCCAGCATTTTGATGAGGAAGCCGCGTATGGCGGATTCTGCTTCGTCCTTCGGCATCAGTTGTTGGGCTTCCATGACCTCAGCCATGTCCTTGAGTGTTCGCTTGCCGTCGATCAGTGACATGATGAGTGCGTGGATTCGGGTGACCATCGCCTGACTCCGAAAAGAAGCCAGGGCGGGTACCGGTGCGCGACCTTTGGCGATCCAATCGGGCAGGTTCTGATGTCTGCTGGCCGGAACCGCTTCTTCGACCTTCTTCGCCATCATCGTGACGATACTTTCTATCCGGCCATGACGACTGTCCGGGCAATCCAGATAGGGGCTCGCTCGTTCGGTTGACGAAATGTCGGTAAAGCCGCGGTCGGCGGCCATCTCGAGGAGTTCTTCCAGGTTGATATTTTCCGCAACTTGCGCACGCGTGAATCCCACGGAACCATGATAGATCCAATGACCGCCTGGTTTGAGCAATTGATTGATTTCGGCAAGTAACTCTCGAGGTTCGGCATCAATCACATCCACCAGCCAGGGAGTGATGACGACATCGAACGAAGCCGGTAGAAAGGGTGGCCGCATGGCGTCGGCGAGTATTACTTCGAACCCTTCGGCGGCGACCGCTGGTGCGGACAATGTGCGCCTTATCGCAGACCTGGCACCACTGGACGGGGCGAGTGGGAATTCCGTGAGGTCGACGTTATCTCCGCCGGCCAGCCTCTTGAGCAGCATGGTGAGATAGGGATTGATCTCGAGCGACACGCTGAGATCCGGCCCGAGGCTCTGGTGCAGATCATAGGCGAGGCGACCTGCACCGGCACCCAGCACTACCATCGATTCGGGAGGCATCGGCGCCAGCAGGTTGCTTATCGTGTCATGAGAAGCCGAGCTTTCGGTATCGCCCCAGCACCAGTCACGAAATACATTGGCCTGGTAGGAGGTCAGCCCCATTTGCGATGGCAGCCGGGTTTTCAGCGCCAGGTAGGTTTCGAGATCGGCAGGCCTGGCCAGCCCCAGAGATGAAAGCAGGGACCTCAGAGCGTGATGTTGATGGGTGTAGCCATCCGCCAGGGAGCTCAGCCGTTCTGTCGCCGCGGTGCTGGAGGTGCGATCGAGAGCGTCACGGGCGGCTTTCTGGCGGCTTTCCAGATCGGCCAGCGCCGCCTGCCAGCGGTTGCGCCACTCGCTGCGAATACCGGGTGGATCGGCCACCAACCACGGCACACCGTCGTGGGTTGGATAGTCGATCTGACAACCGTTGCAATGGAGTGCTTGAAGTGCGGTCCCGCAGCGCGGGCACGCCAGAATGTCGTTCAATTTCGACAAACCCGAATCCTTGTGAAGCGCCCGCGGCGACCTGATAGAAAGCCCGGCTGACAATGGTTTGCCTGAGTCTAACAACAATCCGCGACGCTGGTTCCGGGCTAAATGGTTCCCTGCACTATTGGTTGAAATGCAGTGTAGAGATCCTGCTGGGCGGCGACCGGTGTATTGCCGAATACCTGACCGAAGAGCCCTTGCTCGTTGTGCAGCGCCATGTAGTTCAACAACACGGTCTGAACCAGCAGGTTCACGTTGTTCGCAGCTGGTGTGGCGCTGGTTTCCACCGAACCATCCGACCGCATGAAGCCGATCTGCTGACGGCGGGCCTGTTCATCGGTGGTATTGCCGATCAGAGTTGGCCGACTCCCTGGATTATAGACCAGGAAGAAGGTGGCGGCGGTGGAGCTGTTGTCACTGGTCCACTCACCCTTTCCGCGTCCGTCCGCGGTTGCGTCAATGGCGCCATTGGAGGAGAGCGAGCCGTCGGACATCACATAGAGCATCAATGGCTTGCCGCGGCGGGAGGCGTATTCCAGGCATGCGCCCATGCATTCGCCAGCCCGGAAGTCTTTGACTTCGCCTTCGGCTCGACGACCGCCGTGATAATCATAACCGCCCATTTCGACGGTGCCGGCTCCGGCGAAACCGTTGATCACCATCTTCATGATCGAAGCGGTTTTCTGGAACTCACGAGAGGACTGGTCTCCGGAGTTGAATTCCGACGCATCGAAAATCCCGTTGGCGCCGACGATCTGCTGGTCCAGGGCCGGATCGATGTCCGAAGGGTTACCGTACTCTTCGGCCAGGTAGGCCGATTTCAGATAGCCACACCTGACCAGATCTTTGACCACGTCGTTGGTGGTGATGGCCGGTGGTTGGCCGTTGTTGATGGCGTTCATTTTCTGGTCGCTGATGCGGTATACCGATTCCATGACGGCAACAGCATCGAGCTGCGAAAGGCCAAGTCCGGTGATATCCCCTACGTCTACCAGTCCGGTGACATCGCTCGGGCGATCCACCTTGGTTGGTCGAATGGTCAGATCGATGAGATCTGCCGGGGCCATGGAGTTGCCACCGGAGTCGGAGTTGTTGCTGCCGATCAGGGTCAGCAGAGACCCGTCCGCACCCTTGCCGATGATCGGATTGTTGTTCTGGTCCATCCCCATGCCAGCTCTGGCGATCCCATACATGGGGTTGTGCGGGTTGTTGCTGGTGTCGTTGTCGGAACGAGCCGGGATGACCGCGCCGTTGGTGTTTGCAGCGGTGGCCGCGGATACCCGGGTCATCATGCCGCGTAGAAAAGCGCTGTCGGAGTGGAATGCCAGCCCCAGCTGCTGATCGATGTTATCTCTGGTCTGGGTGTTGGGATTGACGATGGACGGAATCATATCGCCGGGCAGCCCTTGTCTTTCATAGCCCTGGGTGCTCAGGAAGTCGAGCTGCCCTCCCTGCTGACCGACCAGCACGTTGGAGCCAGCCTGGTTCGAACCGCCCGCCAGATCGAAACAGATGAACGGAATTTTGCCTGCCCCCAGCGTCGCGATGCCACAGGAGTTCACAAGCGGCGCCATGTCGCTCGACAGCGCAAACGCTTTGCCGCCAAGCGTTATCGAACTGGTGCCGAACAAAGCGCCGGCGCCACCGAGAATGAATCCTTGAGAGAGGAATTCCCGGCGAGTGCGTGGTCGTGGGTGATCCGCGTGAAGAAGTGGATCGTCATAGTTGCGCTTTCTGCGTCTGATCATGGCAGTTCCCTAGTACTCGAATTACTGGACCAGCATGGCGGCGCTGCCGAGCGCCGATGCACAGGACCCTTTCATGATGGCGTTGGTGTCGGCACCGCCGGACATCAGGATGTCGATCAGGTCGTTGACCTCGCTCGTCACCGCTGCCAGGGCAGGCTGAGTCGGCAGACTGAGGCCGACAATATTGTTCAACAGCGGGGTGATGACACTGCTGCGGTCATTGAACGCGGTGGCCTTGGAGGCACCCCAGGGGAAGGATGGCCAGAAGACAAGCCGCGCTGTCGGGTCATCCACCAGTACAGAACAGTATTCGAAGGCCAGTTGTGAGATACCCATCTGCTGTGAAGAGATAAAACCGGCGATCTTCGGTTGCACCGGCATGGCCTGATAGACCCGATCGTAGATCGTCGCCACACTTGTCACTGGAACTCCGGTCATCTTCGACATTGTCGCGTTGATTTCGGCAAAGTCGCGGACGCCGGTCGGCGGGGCCTGGTTTGCAGAGGGAACGTCCGGTGGCGGCGGCAGCGGATCCGGGAAGGGTTCCGCGTAGGCGATGGCATTGTCGGAGTCCGCCAGTCTTTCGAAGGTCAGGAAGAATTCGTCCAGGTCCGGACCCTTCTCGAGGGCGATTACCGTACCCAGTGTCGACAGCCGTTGGAAACCTTCCACGGCATAGTCCACGTCGTTGAGGGACTCATCAATGTTTGCATAGGCCTGGCCAACATTGACTTCGCGTCCGTTCAATCCGATTCGCATGCCTCGAAGGGGTATGTTGCCAAGCGTCACGCCAGCATCGTCGAGAACCACGAAGAAGGGCTCATCGAAAAGATAAGCATAGGAGTCATACTGGCTGACCTGAAACACAACATAGGCATCGACGATATCTACATGATCACTGACGTTGAACAGCAGGTAGTACTTCTCGCCGACACCCACTTCGAAGTTGTCGAGCACCTGTTGGGCGCTGAGTGTTCGGTTATGGATGGCAAGCAGCCGCACGGTCCCGGCCCAGCGATTGGAATTATCCACTTCGCTGGCGAGTGCCATGGCATAGGTGTCATCCCAGACATCGAGCAGGTCGGGTGGGGTTGTGTCGACCACGTCGATCAGTTCACCATTGACGAAAATTTGACGGCCGTTTATCGGATCGTAGTTCAGCACCACGTGTTGCAGTGAAGCTTGAAGAACTTCATCGGCATCGGGGGTCGAGAGCTGCTCTCCGGCCGCATCGTCCGGGTCGTTGCGAACGAAGGTGTCGTAGTTGTAGAGCGTCTGCCCGAGAAGAAAGTTGCGCGAGGTCGTGTTGCCGGAATAGGTCAGAATTCGTGCTGGCCCATCCTGGGTGACGTTGGCCGGTGCCGCCCAGATTTCGATGGAGAACTCACCGGTTGCGCTGATCAGATCATAGAGCTTGCTGCTCGCCGTGGTCGATCCCTGACCTTTGCCATCGATGAACTGGACACCCCAGCCGCCGACCCAGTTGTAGGTGCCCGACAGCGTCAGATTCAGTGAGGGTTCGACACCGCTGGTGTCGAAAACCTGATTCCCGGTACCGGTCTTGAATTCGTATAGAGCGATGACGTTGCGTTCATGACGACCGCCAGATGCCGCGATAATCCCGTTTGGCAGACTGAGCGCCATGCTGGTCACCAGGTCTGGGTCGATTACCACCGCAGGAATCGCGTCGGCAAGATCGGCGATGGCGGCCTGCATCTCATCGGCGTTGTCGCTGCAGTCGTCCCAGCAATTGTGTGATTCCTGACGAAGCCGCAGCACGAATCGTGAATTGGCCGGATTGTCCAGATCGATCTTGGCTCGTGCCGCGTTGTAGGCGACATCGATGTCGCTGCTGGCGAAGAAGGGTGACTGTGCTACCGCTGACGAGTCGGAGTGGCACTGGGCACAGTACTGCACGAGCAAGTTGTGCACGGCTGTGAACTCCGCCGGTGGATTGGCAGGGAAATTCTTCGAGCTACCGGGTGCTTGCAGCACCAGCGGCGCAACGAGCTCGACTTCCTTACCGCTACCACCAAAGGCGTCACCGGCCCAGTTCTCGATATATGACTGAATGATGTCGCCGCAGGCGTTGTTGTCGGTCAGCCAGCAGTTGTGGCCGCCGCGAACCTTGGAGACCATGAGCGAATCGCCGGGATCACTCAGAATCACCAGCGTGTTGGCGATATCGTAGGCGTCGTTGATGTCGTCGGCACGGACAAAGCGTGGATTCACCGATTCGTTGTGACAGGTACCGCATCGATTGTTGGGTACCAGATTGTCCCAGACCGCCAGTTTGAAGGCCTGCACATCGGCGGTCGCCGGAGGC
>QIDL01000461.1 GCA_003228415.1 Gammaproteobacteria bacterium
GATCCCACCAGCTGGGCCACTATCACCAAGGCAGCGGAGGCGGCCGGTCTCAGTGAAACCGAAATAGAACGGTTGACCGCCTCAGGCTGATTGACCGCCCAGGCTATTGGTTGCCGCCAGCAGGCTATAGGTTGCGGCCAAACAAGGCGTACAGTCGTTCCCAGTGACGCTCCGCTGCGGCCTTATGGTAGATCCCGGCACGCCCGGGAAACACGAACCCGTGGGCAGTATCCGGATACCACTCGATCCGGTAATTGGCGTCGACCGAAGCCAGATGAGCATCCAGCGCATCGATCATCTCCCGCGGTGCCCATTCATCCGTCTCGGCACAACCGAAATAGAGTTCCGCCTTGATCTGGTGTGCCTGCCGATGCGGCGAGTCGAGCGCCTCCGTACACAATCGCACGCCGTGAAACGAAGCGGCCGCGCTGATCTGTTCGGGAAAGGCTGCCGCCGCAGCGAACGCGAATGGTCCGCTCATGCAATAACCCACGGTCCCCGCCGAACCCTCGCTCACCCCGGAATCGGCGGCGGCGAACCGCAGACAGGCCGATACATCTTCACAAACCATTTCGTTGGTCAGCGAGTTCATATGTCCTACCATCTCCGCCCGTTTTTCCGGACTCATGAGAAATTCTCGAACGCGGCGGTAATAGAGATTCGGCAGCATGACGTAGTAGCCGGCCGTTCCCAATCGGCGCGCCATGTCGTGCAGCTCTTCGCGTTTGCCCGGCGCGTCCATCAGGAACAACACCAGCGGATGCGCCCCGGCATCCTCAGGGTGGGTTATGAAGGTGTTCATCGCCCCATCCCGGGTGGCGATATCCAGTTCCCTGTCGATCATTTTCCTTCCTTCGGTTCTGTGAATCGATACTCACGGGCCAGTTCCGCAACACGAAAGCAGCCGCCGCTCTTTTCCAGGATGTCCGGATCCATTGCCAGTGCCGCCACACAGCGACCCGAGTATCTTGGCGACTGCAGGCGGGCTGCGTCCATTTCCACCACACCCCGCTCCAGCGCTTCCGCTGCAAACTCGCTGCCGATGGCTCCTGGCGTGAGGGACAAGGCTGCCACATCATAACTGGCAAGTTCCACGGACATATCCCTCGCCATACGATCCACGCCCGCTTTGCACACCCCATATGAGGTGTTGAACATATACTCCGTGCCGCCCACCGGAGAGATGTTGACAATGAGTCCACTACGTTGCAGAACCATGAGTCTGGCAGCATAGGCGGCTGCCACAAAGTACCCTCGCAGTCCCGCACCACACCGATCGTCCCACATGGAGATGGGATGCTCCCAGAAAGCACCCCGCCAGGCCGGTGGGTCGGAAATGCCATCGGCGTTCACCAATAGATCCAAGCGACCGGCTTGGGCTTCGATACGCCTGAACAGAGCCAGCACGCCACCATCATTTCGATGATCGAGCGGAATTGAGATCCCCTTTCCACCAAGTTCGTCCACACACCTGGCAGTCGCCTGCAGCATCGTCTGTGCGCTCAGAGTCTCCAGGCTGTCGCTGCTGCCGGTCAGATAGATCGTCGCGCCCGCCTCGGCCAGACCTTCAGCAATTCCCTTGCCAACACCACCGCTGGCACCGGTAACCAGCGCAACCCTGCCTTTCAAATCGGCCATTGTTATCCTCGATTGAATCCACCCATGATAACCGCGCCCCTCAATCTATACCTTCATCTGCGAAGCAGACCTTCATCTCCAGGACATCCGCCCGGAACCGCCCGGAACTGGACCCGCCAGGCGGCTTCGGCTAACGTGCGCTCAGTTACGAGGACTGCCCATGCCTGGATCCGACATCAAGCGTGCGGGGCTGAAAGTGACCCTGCCGCGGCTCAAAGTACTCGAGGTGCTGGAGGGCGCGGATCCCCATCACCTGAGTGCAGAAGACGTCTACAAGAAGCTCATGGATTCCGACGATTCGGTAGGTCTCGCCACTGTCTATCGTGTGCTCACTCAATTCGAATCGGCGGGAATCGTCGCGCGCCACAACTTCGATGATGGCCACTCCGTTTACGAGTTGGCCAGCGAGGAACACCACGATCATATGGTGGATTTGGACAACGGCCGCGTCATTGAATTCGTCGACAATGGCATCGAAGCACTGCAGCGGGAAATTGCAGCCGAACATGGTTACGATCTGGTCGATCACGAACTGGTCCTGTACGTGCGCAAAAAGCCCGGCTGAGCCATCTATTTCACCGCCTCGCCATTACAAATGAGAATCATTTCGATTTAAATGCTCGGTATCCACTGAAGCCCCGAGCAGACATGTCCGACCCGATCGTACGGCAACTCGATGATCTCGATATCGGCGAGAGCGCGCGGGTGGTTGGATACCTCGAGGTCAATGACTATTCCGAACGGCTGCTGCGGCTCGGTCTGATTCCAGGCACACAGGTCACCCTGCAACGACGTGCGCCGCTCGGCGATCCGGTAGAGATCCGCTTCCGCGGTTACTCTCTGGTTCTGAGACCTTCCGAAGCCATGGGTGAAGCGATCGACGAGCAGATCGCCCGAAACTACATACTTACTCGGGACAGCGAGCGGTCGTTGCTCTCCGAGATCGGCAGAACCATCACACCGGCATTTTCTCCCATGGGAATCACCGACGACAACTGGCAGGCGACGGTGGGGATTTTCACCGGGATCTTCGCCAAGGAAGTGGTGGTCGGCACGCTGGATGCACTCTACTCCCCCGCTGACACCAAGGTGCCTGTGTCCATGACCGAACAGCTCGTGCAAGCATTCGAGAGCGTCCCGGCCAACCTGCGGGACCTGGATCGTACTCTGCTCGACCCACTGGTCGCTGGTGCTGGCCTATACGGCCGCGGTGGTGACTTATCAACTCGGTAACCTGAGCGTCGACCCGGCAGCCGCGCTCACCACATCCGCAGCGGCGCTTGCCCTCGCTTCAGGCACCTGCTTCGCGCTGGTTCGTTTCGGCCGCCATCAGATCCTACACCTGATTCCTCTGGTCGCTGTCGATTGACCCGTTGGTCGAAGCTCTAACGGCCAATCGATCGGGAGGTTGATTCTAAATGTGAATTATTTGCATTTAGATTAACATCAGAAATGATCACCGGCCCGATCACCGAACGGGCGAACGCCGAAGGCTCAGCCGTCCATGTCCAGGAGTTGCCGGTAGCTGCGCATGTGGCGTTGCGCCGAGACCTGATCCCCACGCAATTCGAAGATTCGCGCAAGGTTGTAATGCGCATCTGGAACCGAAGGTGCTCGCCGATAGTATTCGGCCGCCTGGTCCACCTGATCGAGCTCATCGAATATCGTGCCCAGGTTGTAGTGAGCCAACTGGTGATTGATCACCGCCTTCAAAGCGCGCTCGTAGTGGCGCTTGGCCAGCTTGAGATTGCCTTTCAGTTGCAGCAGCCGGCCCAGGTTCACGTGAGCATCCGCATTGCCCGGGTTGAGCTCAATTGCCCGGGTGTATGCTTCCGGTGCCCGGTCGGCGTCCACTTCTTCGAGATCCAGCCCCAGGTTGTACCACTCGTCGCTGTCTAGATCGTTCCCCTCTTTGGCAATGATCAGATTTCGATTGGCCAGACTGGCCACGTTGTCGGCAAGCTCGGCAACGGAAAAATCCAGTTGGCTCTGACCCGATTCCACGTCCCAGAGCTGATTGTTTTCCCGGACCACCACATTGTTGCCATCGGCGAATATCCTCAGCGAAGCCAGAGATTTCACATGGACCAGTTCTTTCTGCAGCTTCAGTAGCACCTTGTAGGCTTTGCGCGCCGATACGTTGGCATCGAGTAGACCTTTGGCGGTGCGCAGCAGCACCACATCCTGAAAGTTGAAGCGATACTCGCCGCGATCGCCCCGAACCGGATCGATGAGCTCCCGGCGCACGTAATGGCGCACCTGATCCGGTTTCAGACCGATGAGTTCGGAGACTTCTCGGGTGCTATACCTGCTCATCTGCCACCTGACATGAGGCCTCTTCTCAGGAACACACGTGATATCGAAGCAGGCGTTCAGCCTGGTTCGGCGCCGCTCTTGGACGGTTTTTTGGAGACCGGCGTTTCCATATTCATGCGCTGCCGGCGCTGATTCTTCAACGCTTCTCTCAACAACGACACCTGCTCCCTGGTCACCTCGGTGAACCCCGGAATCGAGCAGGGCGGGCCGATGTCCTGGCCGTGACCAAAACTGTTAGCGGGGCGTATTTGATCCAAGCGGCACAACTGGCTGCCACGGACCTCATAGACGAGCGTCGAATCCAATCTGAGCCTCGGGCAACGGGTCTTGAATTGCACCAGCTGATACTTGCGTTGGGACATCTCGAAGACCACATGGCGGTCATCGAGAATCAAGGTGCTGCGGATCAGTCTGGTGGAGATACAGCGAGTGGACTCGATGTATTCGTCGGAATCGGACGTTTCGCTCAGCAGTTTCTCGACCTCCGCTGAAAATTCCAGCGGTTCATCTTTACCGTCCCCGCCTCCTCCAGCTTCAACGGAATCTTCAACCGCGGCAAAAGCCCATGCACTCGCTGCGAGTAACCATAATCCGACCATCGGACCCGATTTCATGGCGTCACCTCTTTGAGCAGCGCGGCCTGCTCTGGACTGATGGTTTCGAACGTTCCAAGCGTGCAGACTCCATTGTATATATACGGACGACCCGACGAGTCAAAGCCGCTGTCCAGATCGAATCGATCCGACACATAAACCATCTCACCTTTACAGATGCTGCTCATGGTGCTGCTGAAGGTCAACACCTGGGATCGTCGGCGCAGTCCTGGACAGGGTAATTTCAGCTTGTTCAACCAGTATCTGTTGTGTCTGGAGAACAACAGATATTCTCCACTGAGAATATCGACCTTGCGATAATCGGTCCGGCGTAAACAGTTTTTCGAGTCCCGGTACTCCTCCGCGGGAAGCGTTTCGCTGAGCAGGGCGTCCAGACGTTCTTCCAGCGAAGGTTCTGCCGCTGGCGACTCAGACTCCGACTCCGAACCGTCTGAGCTTGCAGCGTGCGCGCTGAGGATAAGACAACTCATCAACACGAGAACAAAATACCGGGAGAATACCTTCATGTCCCTATCCTTCATGTCCATATAGTGCGCGCACGAGTTCAGGCATTGCAACCGCGCTGTCCGCCTCCCACTTGCACTCTAACAAGCCATCGGCGCGGGTTTTTCCACGATTCACCGCGGCCACGGGAATTCCCATATTCCGGGCCTCTCTGACAAATCTGAAGCTCGAATAGACCATCAGCGAGCTACCCACCACCAGCACTGCATCGGCCTGGGCGAGATCGGATCGGGCCGCCACCACACGCGCTCTGGGTACCGAATCCCCGTAAAAAACCACATCTGGTTTCAGTATCCCGCCACATTCACAGATCGGAACAGAGAAATTGTCGAACAGTTCGACCTGAGTGAATTCAGCATCCCCATCGGGACGCTCGTGAACAGCTTCGCCGAGCCATCCGCCATTTTGACCCTCCAGCCAGCCCTGCAGCGAATCCCTGGATCTGCGCTCTCCGCAATCGAGACATATCACCGAAGCCAGGCTGCCATGCAGTTCGATCAATTTACCCTGACCCGCTCGCTGGTGCAGACCATCGACATTCTGAGTAACCAGGCGTTGCAGCCGGCCGGTGGATTCCAGCGCCACCAATGCCGAATGCGCTGCGTTGGGGGAGGCGTCCCGAAACAGTGGCCAACCGCGCATGCTGCGCGCCCAGTAACGCTGCCGAACACGCTCGGTCGTTACGAAATCCTGATGTTGGACAGGCCTGACGCGACGCCAATGACCCGCATCGTCGCGATAGGTGTCTATGCCCGAGGGTGCGCTACAGCCAGCGCCGGTGATGACGAAGAGTCTTCTCACCCCTCGGATGAAAGACTTCAGCGCACCCGCAGACACAGTTAACGCAGGCGATCCACGGCGCGGATCGCCGCACGGGCGATGCGGGGCATGTTCGAGTTGCCCATGGCTGTGCCTGCACCGCTGTTCAAGGTCAGTGCGACCGCCAGCTGTCGACTCGGATCGCAGAAGGCCCCGCTGCCGCCATAGCCATAGTGGCCGAAAGCCTGCGGCGCGCCGACACCCAGAGTGAAGGCCTTGTGGTAACCCATTCGCCAGTGCATGGGTATGAACAACACTCGGTCTCTGGCGGTACTCTGCACATCGCTGAGCTCGCGTACCCGTTCCTCCGACAATACCCGAACGCCGTCCAACTCACCGCCGCCGGCCAGCATGGCGTACATCCGCGCCAGCGAGCGTGCGGTAAACTGCCCATTCGCTGCGGGAATCATCGCCTGCACCGTCTCCTCGGCATTCCAGTCGAAGGATTCGGTGAATGGATTCAGCGCCGAATTGAATTCGGAAAGCTCCACCCCGAGCGAGCCCAGTCCACGTTCGACCCAGAGCATCATGGTCTCCTGCCATTCTTCACGAGGCTTTGCTGGCTGTGATATGCCCTGGGTCAACTCGGCGCGACGAAACAGTTCGTTGTGGGGCATACCGATGAACAGGCCATCCAGCTTCAGCGGATCCACCAGCTCTTCCGCCAGCACAGCCTGCAATGATTTACCGGCAATGGCCTCGATCAAACCACCCACGAGCCAGCCATAGGTCAGGGCATGATAGCCATGTCCGTCGCCGGGTTGGTGGACGGGCTCAGCATCGGCAATCCGCGCCTTCATGTGCTCCCAATCCAGCATCTCACCGGGCTTGCTGATCAGATCGGTGATCCGATAAAGCCCCGCCTCGTGGCAGAGCGCATGACGGATGGTGATGTTCTCTTTGCCCCGGGTACCAAATTCCGGCCAGTGACTGGCGATGGTATCGTCGTATCGGGCCTTGCCCTGATCCACCAGAATGTGCACCAGGGTGGAAAGCACCCCCTTGGTGGTCGAGAAACTCGGCGCCGTGGTGTCCGAGCGCCAGGCGTTGCCCTCGGAGTCTTTGATGCCGCCCCAGATGTCCACCACAGACTTGCCCTGGTGGTAGACACAGACCGCGGCACCCGCGTGTTTGTCGCCAGGAATCTGTCGAATCAGTCTGGAGGCAACGTCCGCATAGTCAGGGTGTATTTGTCCATCTAGCATGAAGTCATTCTACCGGCATAGAATGGTTTTGGGGCAGTACTTCACAGGCACACCATGAGCATCGATTGGCACTCGTACCGAACCGACGGTTTCTGGGACGAGCTCATCACCGGTAGCGGGCGAGCGAGAAAGGGCGCCGGAAATCTCTGCCGGGTCCTCGCCGGTCTGAGTGATGAGGAACTGGCCGGACGCAGGACGGCGGCGGAACTCGCCATTCGCTCCATGGGAATCACCTTCACCGTCTACACCGGCGAAGGCAGTGGCAGCATCGATCGAGTCTGGCCGTTTGACATCATTCCACGCCTCATCATGAAAAAGGAGTGGGATACCGTCTCGGCAGGTCTCGCACAGCGGGTCAGAGCGCTGAACAAGTTCATCGACGATATCTACCATGACCAGCACATCTTCGGCGACGATGTGCTGCCGAGAGAGTACATCGAGAAGAGCAAGGAGTTTCGGGAAGAATGCCGCGGCATAAGCCCGCCTGAACGAGTATGGGCGCACGTGTGCGGATCGGACCTGGTCCGAGACGCCGACGGGCAGATGTATGTGCTGGAGGACAACCTTCGAGTCCCCTCCGGGGTCTCATACATGCTGGAAAACCGCGAAGTGATGAAACGGGTATTCCCGGAACTGTTCGAGGACTATGTGATCCACCCGGTGGACGACTATCCCAACCAACTTGCCGCCTGCCTTCGCTCTCTATCGCCCAGACGATCACCCCAGATTGTCGTGCTCACGCCCGGCATATACAACTCGGCTTACTTCGAACACGCCTACCTGGCCAACGCCATGGCCGCTCAACTCGTGGAAGGCTCGGATCTGGTGGTGGACAAAGCAGACAAGGTCTACATGCGAACCATCGAAGGTCTGGTACCAGTGGATGTGATCTACCGCCGCATCGACGATCTGTATCTGGATCCGGAAGTGTTTCGCGATGACTCCATTCTGGGCGTGCCTGGCCTGATGCGCGCCTGGCGAGCGGGAAACGTGGCGCTGGCCAATGCACCCGGTTGCGGTGTGGCTGACGACAAGGTGATCTACACCTATGTCCCGGAAATCATTCGCTACTATCTGAGCGAAGATCCCATATTACCGAATGTGCCCTCCTACCGTTGCGTCGAAAAAGACCAGCGTGACTACGTGCTGGCCAACCTGGACAAGCTGGTGGTCAAGCCCGCCAACGAATCCGGCGGCTACGGCATGCTGATCGGCCCGAAAGCCACCAAAACAGAACGAGATCGATTCGCCAGGCAGATCCTCGCCAATCCCCGCAACTACATGGCTCAACCCATGTTGAAGTTGTCCACCGCGCCGACACTGGTGGACGCATCGAACCAGGCCGGTGGCAACGCCGAAGCCCGACATCTGGACCTGCGTCCCTTTATTCTCTCCGGCGCAAAAACCTACGTCACCACAGGCGGGTTGACCCGCGTTGCACTCAAGAAAGGCTCCATCGTGGTCAACTCCTCCCAAGGCGGCGGCAGCAAGGACACGTGGGTGGTGGACCTCGACGAATGACAGGTACGTTACACACGCTCTCCAGCACCGCCCAACGCAGCTATTGGCTGGGGCGCTACCTCGAGCGCGCCGAGAGCACGGCCAGGTTGGTAATGGTCAACGGCCACCTGCTCTACGATCTGCCAAAACGTCTGCCCCTCGGTTGGCAGGGACTGGTCGATATCACCGGTAATCGAACCAGCTTCGATGAACTCTACGGAGAGCCGAGCGAAAAAAACGTGACGCGGTTTCTGATCAACGACAGCAAAAATTCCGGTTCCCTGTTCCGCTCCCTCAACAACGCCCGGGAAAATGTTCGCACGCTGCGCGGGATCATTCCCCGGGCCTGCGTCGAGTCGATCAACGAGCTCTATCTGTACGCCAAGGATTCGCTCTCCGAGCCCCTTTCAAGGACCCGCCGAACACAAGGACTCTCCGAAGTACAGGCTTTCGTGCAGCGCATCGAAGGCTTCATGTCCGCCAACATGCTCCACGATTCGCACTGGTCGTTTCTGCGCATGGGTAATTTCATCGAACGTGCTGACATGACCAGCCGTATCATAGAGGTAGGTTGCGACCACATGTTCGACGAAGCCGCCGATCTCGAACCGTTCACCGACATACAGTGGCGCAGCGTGCTGCTTTCTCTGGACGCCGCCCAGAGTTACAACCAGGTGGTCCAGGGGCCTGTCAACCAGAATGCGGTGCTCGAGTTTCTGGTCCACAACACCCAGCTGCCTCGATCACTGGCTTATCCGCTGAACTCGCTTCGAAACAGCGTCCGCGATCTGCCACATCACGACAAAGCGTTGCGGCTGATCAATCGCCTGCGCCGCCTGGTGGCGAACACTGATGTCAGCACTTTCGATATATCCGACATCCTCGCGTTCGTCGATAGTTTTCAGATTCAACTGGCCGCGATTCACGAGATGGTGAGTAAATCCTACTTCACCTTCAACCCGAGAAAACCCACCCGTAAATCATCCACCCGTAAATCATAGGAGAGAGACCATGATCAAACTACATGGCATGTCCCGCAGTAACTACTACAGCCTGACCAAGGCTTGTTTCGTCGAAAAAGGCATGGCTTTCGAAGAGGTCAACGCCATGCCCTCCCAGGACGAGGACTACCTGACAAAGAGCCCCATGGGGAAGGTCCCCTGTATCGAAACCGATCAGGGATTCATCTCTGAAAGCCTGGCCATCGCCGACTATCTGGATCAGATCCAGCCGGAAAAACCACTGCTGCCCACCGATCCTTTTGCCCGGGCAAAAAATATCGAGCTGATCCGTCACCTCGAACTGGATGTGGAACTGGTGGCACGACGCTGTCTGCCGGAAGCATTTTTCGGCGCCACGGTGAGCGATGAAACCAAGCAGGCCACACAAAAAGATCTCAAGCGCGGCATGAAGGCGGTTTCGCGCTTGTTTGTCTGCGACCCATACGCCGCCGGATCGGAGTTCAGCCTTGCCGACCTCTATACCTTCTATACCTTCGGTCTTGCCGGTGCGGTGGTGCAGAAAATCTTCGGTGAAGACCTGCTGGCCGAACTCCCTCAGGTGAAGTCTCTGATCGACCGCCTGGCCGAGCGGGACGCCATTCGAGAAGTGGAGGCGGCCAAGCAGTGAAACACTTGTGTACCACGGGTCTTGTGATATTTCTGTCCGCTCTGGCTAGCTCAAACCTGGCCGTTGCCAGTGATCTACCCATATCCAGACCCGAAGCAGTGGGCATGTCCAGTGAGCGACTGAGCCGGATCGCACCCGTGATGCAACGCTACATCGATGCCGAACTCGTGCCCGGAACCATAACGGCCATCATGCGCAGAGGTCGGCTGGTGCATCTCGAAGTGCTGGGCGAGATGGATGTGGACGCCGACAAAGTCATGCGTCGTGACACGGTGTTCCGCATTGCCTCGATGACCAAGCCCATCACTTCGGTCGCCTTGATGATGCTCTGGGAAGAAGGCCACTTTCAGCTCCGCGATCCTGTCAGCCGCTTCCTGCCGGAATTCTCAGAGGCAAAAGTTTCCAGCAGCGGTGATGCAAGCGGGAATACCGGCAAACTGGTCGATGTAGACCGCCCTGTTCAGATTCGTGACATGCTGACTCACACCGCCGGGCTGGCCAACAACTATCTCGGCAACGCTGCCGCGTATCGCGAACACATGAGCAAGTATGACCGTGCGGGAGACCTGGCCGGCTATATCAGGCACCTCGCCCGGCTGCCGCTGAACTACCAGCCTGGTGGCGCCTGGCAGTATTCAAGCGCAACCAGCGTCGTGGGGCGTCTGGTAGAAGTCATTTCGGGCCAACCGCTGGACGAGTTCTTCTACGAACGGATCTTCGAACCACTCGACATGCCGGATACCCATTTCTTTCTGGATGAAAGTTATGCCAATCGACTGGCCGCACAGTACACGCCGGGAGATGATCAGAAAATTGTCCTGCAGGATCCCGGCTCCGCTGAGAGCCGCTGGATCAAAGGACCGAAAAAACTGTTCAGCGGCTCAGGCGGCCTCGTTTCCACAGTGGACGACTATCTGCACTTCCAGCAGATGATGTTGAATGGCGGAACATTGAACGGCATGCGCCTGCTGGCGCCCAGCACTATTTCCCTGATGATCGAAAACCATACCGGCGATCTGCCCATCTGGCTTGCAGGAGATGGCATGGGTTTCGGACTTGGCTACGGGGTGGTGGTCGACCGAGGCGCGGCAGCGACGCCTCTATCGGAGGGCGCTGCCTATTGGGGCGGCGCATACTGCACAATCAGCTGGATCGATCCGGAACAGGAAATCGTCGGTGTGTTGATGACTCAGGTGCGACCCTACTCTCATATCAACATTCGCCAGGACTTCCAGGTTCTCACTTATCAGGCCATTGTCGAATAGCCGGTTGTGAACGCTTCGCGATCAGCACGTAAGCCAGACAGGAGACCGTGAGCGCTGGGAAAACTTCGTGCACGCTCTCCCGTGGACCCAACAGCATCCAGCCCAGCAAGGTCGTCACCCCGACGATCATGGACACCAGAGCACCGGTGGCCGTGCCCTTCTGCCAATGCAGTCCGAACAGAATCGACGGAAAGAAACATGCGGCATAGAGGCTGCCGGAAAAAATGGTGATCTCGATGATCCCGCCCGGCGGGTCCAGGGCCAGCGCCGCCGCCAGCACCGAAATTCCGATCACTCCGATCCGGGTCCAGGTCAGGGGGTGTGCGGTCGGGTGAACAACCTCCACCACATCCTTATAAAGCACCGACGCAGCCACCAGCAGCACGCTGTCCATGGACGACATGGCCGCCGCAACCATGGCGATGATCAGAAAGTCCGCAACCCATAGAGGAAAAACGGCAGGGTCGTTGATCAGCGTTGGCATCACCAGATCCGTATCCACAATCCCGTCAAGCAGAACTCGAGCCAGCACCCCCACCGGAAACAGAGACAGTTGGATCAGCGCAATGCCCACCACGGCAACCCAGATCCCCACCTTCACGCTGTGATCATCCTTGAGGGCATAGAATCGGGAAACCTGGCGCGGATCCACCAGCAGCTTCAACGAGCCGCTGAGCGCGATGCCGAGCAACACGATAAAGGGAATCCCCGCGTTCAGTGTGAACAGATGCTCGGTCGCAGGCGCCGCCGCGAGAGCGGGGAACGCGGACATGCCTCCGGCTGCCGTAAATACGAAATAGAAGATCGTGGTCGACCCCAGGATCATAAGCACACCCTGCACCACATCCGTTCGAACCACCGAAACAAAGCCACCGATCGATGTATAGAGCATCACAATCACCAGCGTTACTCCGACCGCCGCTTCATAGGGTATTCGCAGGAACTGTTCGAACAGATTTCCGGCGCCTTTGAAAATCGCGATCAGATACAGGAGGCTGGACGCCAGGATGACAATGGCAGCAAAGGATCTCAGGCGCCGATTGCCACCACCAAAGCGCGATTCCAGATAGTCCGGCAGGGTCAAGGCGTCCCAATGGCTGCTAAATCGCCGAAGTCGAGGGGCCACCATGGTCCATGACAGGTAGGTGAATACCACGATGAATACCGCCATCAACATCCAGGGCATGCCGTACTCGTAACCCTTGCCGGTGTGACCGATATAGCTGTTGGTGCTGGCATAGGTCGCAAAAAAGGAGATGCCCACCACCACACCACCGAGATTGCGCCCACCGACGTAGTAGTCGGTCATGTTGTGGCTGGCCCGCCGGCCTATCTGGGCGTGGTAGAACAGCACAGCGGTATAGACGGCCATCAGCACGACGGCGAGCCAGTGCTCCCTAATCCATTCCAAAGCGGCACTGCTGTTGATTGCTCGCGAGAACC
>QIDL01000456.1 GCA_003228415.1 Gammaproteobacteria bacterium
ACCGAGTTAGGTAAAGAGACCGAGTTAGGTAAAGAGACCGAATCAGGTACTCATAAAGGCAGTCATTACACAATCGATCTTCAATCGGACAAGGGCCCACAGCACGCCAGGCAGGCTCCAGACCGATCCCCGGCGCCGTCCACCGCCAACTCGAGAGGCATTCGCACGGATGCGCTGGTCCAGGAGCTCGAAGCGTTTCTCGAGGAAGAGGATGGCAGCATCCGCATTCCCCGACAATTCGATGACGATCTGCTCCGACATCTCGTGAATGCATGGGGCCGGATGAAGCAGCGGGCTTTCAGCCGCGCGGCAACCGAAAGCCCGGTGAAGGTTTGTACGGGATTTCGCGCAACTCATTTCTTTCTGAGCGGTGGTGTGGAGTTCGCCGACCAGATGGACGCAGCGGACGTCCCCATGGATCGAGAAATCAATCCATTCATCGATCACGAACTCACCCTGGCCCCCAGCACAACACAGGCGAAGGATATCTGGGACGACGCGTTCGACCTCAGAGTAAAGATTCCGCACAACCCCAACATTGCAAATCCGGAGGACGCGCTCCTCACGCGGTATAAACCCCAGCCGAAGGAAGAACGCGGAAGCTTTCACCGCTACGACACCACTACCGTGGACACCAGCCCTGGTGGCTATCGGCTGCGCTGGAACGAACCACTTCCGGCAAATGTGGAAACCGGTGAGCTACTGGCCATGCGCGACGAAACCGACCCGCGTTGGTGTATTGCCGTCATCCGCTGGATTCGCCAGGACGCTGAGGGTCCCGACATGGGTATCGAGCTGCTGGCGCCTCAGGCGACGCCAGTGGCCGCTCGAGTGGTACAGAAAAAAGGCGGTCCAACCGAGTACACCAGGGCCTTCCTGTTACCGGAGATCGATCTCATTGGTCAGCCGGCTTCTCTGATAACGCCGCTTTTGCCTTTTCAGACCGGCCAGAAAATTCACTTGACCGAACACGGAACCCAGACAACCGCACAACTCGGTGAGTGCCTACTTAAAACGGAAAGTTTTAACCAGTTCACATTTCGAGTGTTGGATGGTTACTTGGAAAACCTCCGAGGCCACCGCAACATGAGTAGTCTAGAACAGATGACGAACAACCAGAAAACTGGATCCAGGTAAGGGACGCTGCCTAAAACAGGGATATGTCGGCACAACAACCCCAACATCCGCCGGTGCGCTTACTGATCGCAGAGCGATCTGAGAACGCAGCCCACCAATTCGATTCGCTGCTGCGCGACGCCGGCATTGCTACTCGTCTGGAGATCATCGATCTCCCCATGGCGTTGGATAAGCTTGCCCAGGCAGACCTGATGCTCTGCAATGCGGCTCTACCTCAACTTGTCCAGCTATTGCCCACGCTCGCCAGCAATGCGCCCCAGGTTCCCATAATCGTCGTCAACAACGACGAGGGCTCCCTCACTCAGTCCGAAGCCATGGAACTGGGTGCAGCTGACGTTGTTTCGGATACCGAAGGCCGCCATCTGGTTCTGGTCGTACAAAGAGAGCTCGAGCATGTCTGTCAGAACATTCAGTTCAAACAAGCCCTCAAATCCCTCAACGAAGCCGAGCAACGATGCCGGTTACTGCTGCAGAGTTCGCGGGCGGCCATTGCCTACGTACACGAAGGCATGCACATTTATGCCAACGAAGGGTACCTGAAACTTTTCGGCTTTGAGGACTCCGATGACCTCCTGGGCCTGCCGCTGATCGATCTCCTGGATCGTGACAGTGCGGATGCGCTCAAGGCCATACTGAAACAGTTCCGAGACAACGAAGACGAAATCGACCTCGACTTCAGCGGCACCAGCACCGACGGCGCAACCATCAGCGGCAACATGGCTCTGGCAGCTGCGGAATACGAAGGTGAACACTGCCTGCAGGTTACCGTACGAACCTCATCCGCAACATCCGACACCGCGGTAGACACCGCGGCAGAAGACAGTGCCACAGAAAAAGACGCAGATGCGGAAGTGCCCGTGCTACGCGAAGATGCCATTGTCGGCAACGACGATCCAACCGTTGGGCAGGCCAATGGTGCCTCGACCGATACCGCCTCAGCGGCTCAAGCCGTCTCCAACGGTGCTGATGCCGGTCCAGAGAGCGATGTGGAAGAAGGCCCCGATAACACGGGTAGTTCGTTCACCCTCGAACTCATGGAAGAGCCCGCTGACCAATCCGGTGAGGAGCCGGCAACAGCCGAGACAACGGATCCCGCCATCGAAGCAGCACAGTCCCCTGCAGAGGAACCGCCTCCAGAGGAACCCCTGCCAGAGGAATCCCTGCCAGAAGAATCGCAGCAAGCGGCACCAACAGCAGAAGCGATCGATTTCACAAACGAGCCGCTGGAGCAGGCCGATGAAGCCGAAGCACCCGTGCTCATTGAGGAGTCCGCCGAGCCGACGACAGAATCCCCAACGGAAACGGCTGCCGAAACCGCCCAACCTCGGCGGACAAACCGTGCTGCGGCTCATGGGCTCTCTGAATTCCTGAGTCAGTCCGAAGCATCGGTGGGCGAACAAAAAGGGCAGTTCACGAGCATCTTCGTCGCACAGATTGACTCCTATGACGATCTGCAACGTACCCATGGTCTTGCCGGTGCCGAAAACGTCTGCAGCCAGATCGAGGCCGAATTGCTGAGCGACGTGGACGGGCCCTTCATGCAGATCTCGCGGTACCAGTGGGCGATGCTTGTCTGTGATCAGACCCGCGACGATGCGTTGAGCAAAGCGGATTGCTACCGTAGCTCGATCGAATCAATGATGTTTGAGGTCCGCGAAAAAACGGTGCGCCCTACCATCACTCTTGGCGGCGCGATCCTCAATATGGAAGGCTACAACTCACTGGGTACAGCGCTGGAGGCGACGCTGAATTCGGCGTTTGCCACGTTGAAAACGACCCTGGCGTCTGCCGAAGAAAATACCGTCAAGCTGCCGAAATTCGAAACCGCGGAGCAGGAAAACGACGACGAAGCGAACCGAGTACTTTCCCTGATCAGCGAAGCCATCGAGAATCAGAGTTTCATCCTGCTGTTCCAGCCGATCATCAGCCTCCGTGGCGATTCGGACGAGCACTACGAGGTGTTCCTGCGCATGATCGACCGCAATGGCGAGCAGATGGCACCGGGCAGGTTCCTGAGTACAGCCATTGACAACGGCGTCGCCGGTAAGATCGATCGCTGGGTAATTCTCCAATCCATCAAGATGCTCTCAACGCATCGTTCAAAGGGCCACAACACCCGGCTGACAATCAATCTCACAAGCAATAGTGTGGCCGACCCGGAGTTTATTCAGTGGCTCGGCGTCGCCATCAAGGCTGCCCGATTGCCAAGCGATGCAGTGATTTTCCAGATCACCGAGCGTGATGCCTCCACCTACATCCGCCAGACTCGCGAGTTCGTAGAAGGGCTGAAGAACCTCCACTGTCGAGCGTCGTTGTCACGCTTCGGACTGGCGGGGGAACCATTTGAGACGCTCAGCCACATCCCGGTGGACTTCGTGAAACTCGACGGCTCACTGATCGCCGATCTCAACAAGAACCCGGAGCTGAAGCATAATATCGCGGACATGGTCCGAGAACTGCAAAGCGCCGGAAAGCTGACCATCGTGCCAATGGTGGAAAGTGCCAGCGTTCTATCGACTTTATGGCAATCGGGCGTCAACTACATCCAGGGCCACTACCTGCAGGAGCCCACCAGCGACATGGACTACGACTTCAGCACCGACGATTGATCCACTTCGTTCGAATGCCAGTGAATGGCCCGTTAAACGAAGTGCCTCAATCATTCAACGCCTGTTCGATGTCCCGATCACTGAACCCCATCAGATAGAGCACACTATCGAGACCGAAGTTCGATATGGCATGGCTGGCGGATTCCTTGACCACCGGCTTGGCATGGTAGGCAACCCCCAACCCCGCACTGCTCAACATTGGAAGATCATTGGCCCCGTCACCGATCGCTATGGTCTGCTGCAGAGAGATACCTTCGCTTATCGCGATCTCTTCCAGCAACTCGGCCTTCCTTTCGGCGTCGACTATGTCTCCGCAGATATTGCCCGTCATGACACCATCGACGATCTCCAAACGGTTGGCGAACAGATAGTCGATGCCAAGTTCTGCCTGCAGCCTCTCGCCAACGTACTGGAAGCCTCCGGACAGAATGGCGGTTTTATAACCAAAGTGCTTCAACGAGCGGATAAGTCGATGAGCCCCATCGTTGAGCTTTACCGCGTCCGCCACGGTCACCAGGCTTGATTCCGGTAACCCTTTGAGCAACGCTGCGCGCGCCCGGAAACTCTCTTGAAAATTCAGCTCACCGCTCATCGCCTTCTCGGTGATATCGGCAACATCCGCACGTACTCCATGGAGATCGGCCAGCTCGTCGATCACCTCTGCGCCGATCAACGTCGAATCCATGTCAAAGGCCACCAGACGACGGTTACGCCGGTAGACCGTGTC
Source organism: Gammaproteobacteria bacterium (assembly GCA_003228415.1). GTDB lineage: Bacteria > Pseudomonadota > Gammaproteobacteria > Pseudomonadales > Azotimanducaceae > SZUA-309. The sequence continues at coordinate 4,474 of QIDL01000456.1, forward strand.
GCGCTGAACGCTGAAATCGAAGACCAGTTCGTCGGCTGCGGCCAGCAGGTCGGCTTTCAAGGCCGCCGAATCCGAAGGGTCCCCACGCAGCGACATCTCGATGCTGGTCCGGGTCTCATCATAGCCCCGATCCAACGGAATCCGCCCCGAAAGGCGTCGGATACCGTCGATGTTGAGACCGTAACGATGGATCAGTTCGGTGACGGCCGCAATCTGCCTGCTGCTGACCCCAGCCGCAAGCAGAGTGATGATATGACGTGGTTTGCCCTGGCTTGCCACCCAGTCTGCGTAGTCCGAACTCGAAATGCGGATGGCCCGCAGCGCCACACCGGCCCGCGCGGACGTCTGTTCGAGGGCCACAAGTACCGGATCGGTATCATCGGCATCTTCGATCTCCAGCAGCATCCCCAGATTCAGCTCGTCATGGATGACCGCCTGGCCCAGGTCGAGAATTCGTACTTGATAAGCCGCCAGAGCCGATGTCAACATGGCCATCAGGCCAGGTTGGTCCCGCCCGGACACGTTTAGCAGTACTATCTCATTGGCCACGACATCGCCTTAGATCGAATTCAATTGAACCTAACTGCTCAAATTTTTCGCGTCAAACAGGTATCTGCGACGCAGCTGTTTATGGTGAGTTTTGCCACCGGCTTAGGCTTGCTGCTGCTCTGGTCAATCGGTCGCGACGAGGAGCAACGTGTCGATCATTTCGGCTCCACCCTGACAGCCGCATTGGCCAGCCAGGTCATCGAACCGCTCATCGCCGAGGACCTGATTCATCTCGGAGTACTGGCCAATCGAATCATCGAACTGCCTGAAGTCATCGGCACCACCGTCTACACCGTGGACAACAAGATGCTGGCGATCAGTGGAGACGTCCAGCGGGGCCGCCCGTTCACCCAGGCGGTGGTGCTGGATGATGCCATTGTCGGCTATGTTCGGTTGCATATCGATGAAACTCTGTTTGGCGAAGGCCTACCCGCTCTACACCTCGTGATGAGCCTGCTGCTGATGCTGTGCTTTCCGGCGGTTGCCCTGTTGTGGAACCATATCGGTTACACGCGTAGAGCGATCAAGTTTCCGGCAAAGGTCGAAATCGAGGATCCACAATCACCCGAGCCGCACTACCTGGTGGCGCTCAATCTTTTCAATCAATTGAGTCTGCCGCCGGAAAAGTGCAAAAAAGAACTCGCCTTTGCGAGGCAGATGGCTACCGCTGTCGCACACCTTTACCAGGGCGAGGTTCTGGACCTGTCCGGCACAGGGCTTCTGATCAGCTTCGATGCGACCGACAGCGACGATCGCCCATTCCACGTCATCTGTGCCGCTTCTGCACTATCGCAACTGCTTGCAAATACCGATTCCGGGGGCCGATACCGTCTCAGTGCTCATCGGTTTCTGCTCGGTGACGGTGAAGCTCTTGACCTCGATGCCGACGAAGTGGCGGATGCAGCCTTACTATCGGCACTCGCCAGGGACAACACGCTTGCTATCAGCGCCGCACTCTTCGACGAGGTACCGTACTCGCAACGCCTCCACAGCGAAGCCATGAAAAATCCGTTGCTCGAAGAACTCGAGAGCATAGGCGGATCCGCCTATCTGGTGCACGGGCTGGCACCACCCCACAACGACCTCGTTGCTAATCAGGTGCAGGAGATTTCCTACGCGGGGCCTTCTACGGCCAATGAATCGACCTTCTGAAATCCCCGCGGAAGCTTCCTGCCCCGTCGGGCCCGTTCACCGATGTAGTGTTTCAGATCCTTAGGCTTGATCCTCAGATGGCGCTGCCCCGCCAGTATGAGTAACTCGTCATCCGGACCGAGGACTTGAACTGCAACCATCTGTTCCTCTCCGGATTTGAACACCGGGGTGGGGATGTTGATCAGCTTGTTTCCCTTGCCTCGAGCCAGCTCTGGAACGTCATCGAGAGGAAATACCAACATGCGACCCTGATTGGTAACCGCTGCGACCTGAAGGTCGGGAGCGCCGGTCAGCGTAACCAGCGGCAGTGACGAGCCTTCCTTCGGAACACTGAGTAAAGCCTTTCCCGATTTGTTCTTGGTCACCAGATCTTTCAGTCTGGCAACAAACCCATATCCCGCATTACTGGCGAGCAAAACCCGTGTCTCGTCAGAGCCCATCGATACTCCTACAAAACGGGCCCCTGCCGGTGGCTTCAAGCGACCGGTCAATGGCTCTCCCTGACCACGCGCCGAAGGCAATGTGTGGGGCGCCACCGCGTAACTGCGGCCGGTCGAATCGAGAAATACCAGAATCTCGTTGGTGCGCCCAAGCGCCGAAAGGCCAAAGCTGTCCCCACCCCGATAGTTCAATTCCAGCGGGTTTACTTCATGGCCCTTCGCCGAACGGACCCAGCCTTTTTCCGACAACACGACTGTGACAGGCTCGTTGCTCAACAGGTCTTCATCGCTGAAGGCGACCGCTTCGACCACCTCGGCCAGGGGCGAGCGGCGCTTGTCGCCAAATGTTTCCGCATCAGCCATGAGTTCCTTTTTCACCATCGTCTTCAGGCGGGCTTTGGATTTGAGCACTTTCAGGATGTCTGCCTTCTCGGCTTCCAACTCGTCTTTCTCACCTTGGAGTTTCTGTTCTTCGAGCTTCGCAAGCTGACGCAGGCGGATGTCGAGAATCGCAGTGGCTTGCAAATCGGATAACTTGAACCTCTTCATCAGAACTTTTTTGGGTTCATCCTCTTCGCGAATGATGCGAATAACTTCGTCGATGTTGAGGTAGGCAACCAGCAAGCCGTCGAGGAGATGCAGCCGGTCGTTGATCTTTTCCAGTCGGAAAGACAGGCGTCGGCGAACCGTTTCCTGTCGGAATTCGAGCCACTCTTTGAGCATCCCGACCAGACTCTTCACCCGCGGTTTCTGATCCAGCCCGATGACGTTCATATTGACCCGACAGCTTCTTTCGAGATCGGTGGTCGCGAATAGATGGCTCATCAGCCGATCGATGTCGACGCGATTCGATCTCGGAACCAGCACCAGACGAGTCGGGCTTTCATGGTCGGACTCATCCCGCAGATCCGACACCATCGGCAACTTCTTTGCGTGCATCTGCTGAGCGATCTGCTCCAGAACCTTGGCCGGAGAAGCTTGATGAGGCAATGCGCTGATCACTACATCACCGTTTTCGAGCTGATAAACAGCACGAGTTTTTATGCTGCCCTTCCCGGTTTCGTACATCTCCCGGATATCCGCCTCGGGTGTGATGATGGTAGCCTCAGATGGAAAGTCCGGTGCCTTGATATGGGTCATGAGATCGCGAAGAGTCGCGCGTGGTTTGTCCAATAGATGAATACACGCGCTGATGATCTCGTTCATGTTGTGGGGCGGTATGTCGGTCGCCATTCCCACCGCGATTCCGGTGGCCCCATTCAGAAGCACAAAGGGCACGCGAGCCGGTAGCAACTGCGGCTCCTCTCGAGTGGCGTCGTAGTTGGGCAGCAACTCCACCGTGCCCTGGCGGATCTCCGCCAGCAGCAATTCGGCGTGGCGCGACAGCTTCGCCTCGGTGTAGCGCATGGCCGCAAAGGATTTAGGATCGTCCGGCGCACCCCAGTTGCCTTGACCTTCCACCAGCGGATAGCGGAACGAAAATGGCTGCGCCATCAGCACCATGGCCTCGTAACAAGCGCTATCACCGTGAGGATGGTATCTACCCAGCACGTCTCCCACCGTAAGCGCCGACTTGGCGTACTTCGCCGCGTTATTCAACCCGAGCTCGCTCATGGCATAGACGATGCGCCGCTGGACGGGTTTCAACCCGTCCGCCAGGTGAGGCAGAGCGCGATCGTTGATAACGTACATCGAGTATTCGAGGTAGGCACGCTCGGTGTAGTTTCGCAGGGGGACGATTTCGAAATCCGTACTTTCGCTCATTTCGTTTTGTACATATTTAATACGTGAACACATTCAGCAGGGAGATGTTGAGGGAAACCACCGCCTATGCAATCGAAGCCTGATCACCCTTGGACTCGAGCCAGGTTCGACGATCCCCCGAGCGCTTCTTCGCCAGCAACATATCGAGCATCTCTTCGGTCTTTTTCGGCGAATCCAAGACCAGTTGTACCAGCCGCCGGGTATCCGGATCCATGGTGGTCTCCCTGAGCTGCATGGGATTCATTTCACCCAGACCCTTGAATCGTTGAACCACCACATTACCTCGTTTCTTCTCCGCCGCGATCCTGTCCAGGTGGCCTTGTTTCTCTGCTTCGTCGAGCGCATAAAACACCTCCTTACCCACATCCACTCGATACAGCGGTGGCATGGCGACATAGACGTGGCCGGTCTCCACCAGGGTTCGGAAGTGTTTGACGAACAAGGCGCACAGAAGCGTCGCGATGTGCAGCCCATCGGAATCCGCATCGGCAAGGATGCAAATCTTGTCGTAGCGCAACCCGCCAATATCTGCGGAGCCCGGGTCTACCCCAATCGCAACCGAGATGTCGTGAATCTCCTGTGAGGCCAGCACCTGGCCGACATCCACTTCCCAGGTGTTGAGGATTTTTCCTCTGAGAGGCATCACGGCTTGAAACTCTCGATCACGAGCTTGTTTGGCCGAACCGCCTGCGGAGTCACCCTCGACGAGAAAGAGTTCTGCCCGATCGGCATCCTGGCCTGAACAGTCTGCCAGCTTGCCAGGCAGGGCGGGCCCGGTGGTGATCTTCTTACGAGCAACTTTCTTTGCGGCCTGGAGCCGGCGTTGAGCGTTGCCGATAGCGAGTTGCGCCAGCCGTTCCCCGTCCTGCGGGTGCTCATTGAGCCATAAACTGAAGGCATCCTTGGCGACCCCACTAATGAACACGGCCGAGTTCCTCGACGACAGCTTCTCCTTGGTCTGACCGGAAAACTGTGGATCGGCGAGTTTTGCCGAGAGTACATAAGAACATTGCAGCCACAGATCGTCTCCGGTGAGTTTGATTCCCCGGGGGAGAAGATCACGAAACTCGCAAAACTCCTTCAATGCGTCGCTGAGCCCGCTGCGCAGTCCGTTGACGTGGGTACCTCCCTGAGGGGTGGGGATCAGATTCACGTAGGCTTCGGTCATCAGCTCAGCGCCATCGAGAACCCATTGGACTGCCCAGTCCACCCCCTCTTCGTTGCCTTCGGCGCTGTGCATGAAGGGTTCCTCGGGCAAGGTATCCACTCCCAGAAGGGTAGTCTCCATATAGCTTTTGAGACCATCCTCAAAGTACCAGGATTCGTTGTCTTCCTTCCTGCCCTCGACGTTGAAGGAGACACGCAGCCCGGGGCAGAGCACCGCTTTTGCTCGAAGCAGATGCTTCAACCGGACAACGGAGATCTTTGCCGTGTCGAAATAGCTCGCCTCCGGCAGAAACCAGACCCGAGTGCCGGTGTTGCGCTTGCCGACCGTATCAACCTCTTTCAACCTGGAAGTGGGTTTGCCTTTCCGATAAGTCTGTCGGTAGAGCTTGCCATCCCGTTTGACTTCGACTTCGAGTTTTTCCGAGAGCGCGTTGACGACAGACACTCCAACACCATGCAGACCGCCAGAGAAGCTGTAATTTTCGTTATCGAACTTCGCCCCCGAATGCAGGCGCGTGAGTATCAATTCAACACCGGAGATCTTGTATTTCGAATGGTTATCGACCGGCATGCCACGGCCGTCATCGATCACTTCAACAGAGCCATCCTTCAGCAGCGTCACGTCAATCTCACGCGCATATCCGGCCAGTGCCTCATCGACGCTATTGTCCACCACCTCCTGTACCAGGTGATTGGGTCGGCTGGTATCGGTATACATGCCCGGGCGGCGGCGAACAGGTTCGAGACCGGATAGAACTTGCAGGGACTCGACTGAATATTTCTCTGAGGCCATTGGTTAGTTTGTTAGCTCCTGCTGAAACTGGGACATGTCGACGGTCAACGGATAGTCGTCTACGCGCTCAACCGAGGTTGTGACGCCGCCTTCGTGATCGAGGTACAGCCATCGATAGCCAGGCTTCTGATCGTCTACCGAAAAACTCTGGGTGCCAGGTGCAAATTGAATACAGGTAGACGGTGTGCCCAGCAGGATTATGTCGCGATAGCTGGATTCGACTACCTGATGTGCGTGACCGAACACCATGGCTCTGGCGGTGCTGTGTTCAGACAGCCACTCTAACAGTTCGGCACCATTTGTAATCCGATCTTTGTCAAGCCAGGGACAACCCACCTCGATGGGCGGGTGATGGGTCGCAAGGAGCACATGACAATCCCGGAATTTCTTACAAGCGTTCTGCAGACTGGCGAACTCCGCCGCATCGACGCTGCCCCCGGGTTGGTCGTCCTCGTGGCTGTCCATCGCCAGCACCACCCAGCCCGGGAGGTGCAGTTCGCGTCTCTCGGCCAGGGAACCCATCCTCCGGGTGACATCATGATTGCCTGCCAGCACCAGAGCAGGACCCTGGAATCGGTCAGTCAACAGCTTCCAGAATCTCTGGTAGACCTCCGGGTGAGAATCATGTGCGACGTCACCGGTGACCAACACCGCATCCGGGACCTGCCGGGCCAACGCCTGATCGAGTACCGCCGAGACGCTTGCGTCGGTGTCTACACCCAGCAACGAGCCGCCGGGCTGCCGCCGTAAATGTACATCCGTGATCTGCAGTACGGTGAGTACTGGTTGCTCTGCAGCGCTGTCAGTCAATTTGCGAGTACGGGTACCCCGGCGGCGACGCCATGGGTAAGGCACAGGGAAAGATATTCCCCAAGGAATCGATTGATCTGAGCCTTCTCGTCCGGATGACGCATGTCCGCGTTGGGATAGTCGTATACCGCTCGAAGGAAATGACGTCTACCCTGATACTCCACGACTTCCGCGCTTCGCGCGTCGTGATACAGGCGAATGGTCATGCTGGCTTTGTGGTTCCAGGGTACTTCTGGTCGCTGACTCAATTTTACCAGGGTGGTGTAGGGACTTCGATCCAGAACATCGAGCCGGACTTCAAGCCGCGTGCCGTTGCCGTCCACACCCATGCTCGCGCTGTCAAATTCCTTGAGGCGCGGAAACAGCTTGCTCAAACGCAAGTAGTTCGCATCGCACTCAGCCATGTGTGCGGGAAGATCCATGTTGTAACGCCTGCCTGGCATCGCGCTCTAATTCACCCTTTTTCCGTGACACTGAGACCCTAATATACCTGCTGATACGCGCTGCGCCACCGATAAATGCGCAAAAAACGGAGATTGCTTTTTCGAAATGGCCGTTCGTTCATCCGCTTCAGGGCAAATGGGAGACGGCGCGTATCTGCGCCCGGAGCATTGCCAGCAGGCGCTCTGCAGCACCGGTGTTTTCAAGCACCACCAATTTTGCGACTCCAGCCAGTCGCAGTTGTCGTTGTTGATCGCTGAAGAAATCGACAACGGCTTCAGCAACTTCCGTCGCGCTGCCGACAAGACTCAAGCAACCGGCATCGGTAAACGCGGCAACCACATCGGGAAAATTGAAGGTTTCCGGCCCCATGAGCAACGGCTGACCACAGATGGCAGCCTCGATAGGATTGTGCCCGCCGACGCCGACCAGACTTCCGCCCAGGTAAGCCACCTTCGATAGACCATACAGGTACAGCAACTCCCCCATGGTATCACCGAGGATCACCTCCGGGCCGTCTGCAGGCATGGCCGTTGCGTCACTGGTACGTCGGTAACTGAATTTCTGCGTTTCGATCAGCTCCCCGATCTCGTCACTTCGATTGACATGCCTGGGTACAAGAATCAGCAGCGCATTGTCGAATCGCTCGAGAATCTTGCGGTGGGCCTGCAAAAGTATCGCTTCCTCACCCCCGTGAGTACTCCCTGCGACCCAGACTCGCCGGGCCGTCAGGCTCCAGCGGTCGATGAGTTCCAGAACCCGTTCCGCGTGATCCGCAGGAAGTTCAACATCGAACTTCACACTACCGAGCACGCCGATCCGATCGGCCCGTGCACCCAACTCGAGAAAGCGTTCCGCATGATCCGGATACTGACAGGCGACGAACGTCAGATGGGCAAGCATCTCGCGAGTCAGCGCCCGGACGCGCGCATAACCGCGTGCCGATCTTTCCGAGAGCCTGGCGTTTACCAGCAGCGCCGGGACACCTCGTTGGTGCGCAGAACGCAACGTGTTCGGCCAGAGCTCCGTTTCCATCAGAACCAGCAGCCGGGGTTTCACTCGATCAAAGAAGCGCTCGACTGCGCCCGGAAAGTCATAGGGAGCATAGCAGTGGGCAACCGCATCACCGAGTCTGGCAGCGACCTGTGCCGAACCCGTGGGTGTCATGGTTGTCACCAGGAACGGAACTTCGGGAAATTCACGAATGAGCTGGGAAATGAGTGGTGCGGCAGCTATTGCCTCACCGGCGGACACAGTGTGGAACCAGATGGGGTTTTCGGGAAC
>QIDL01000346.1 GCA_003228415.1 Gammaproteobacteria bacterium
CAGGTCGGTCGAACTTTTCATCTGGAACTCGAATGTGGAAATATGAGTCGGGTAATATCATACAAAAGGCCAGGCACGGGATTTATGCGGTTAAATGGGAGAACGTTGTGAAGCCGGCTATCGATGCAATGGCAATCAGGCCTGAATCCGGACACTCCGTGCCGGAACCTTTCAGCAGCACCCTGGGTGCCTACGAAGGGAGGAGTCTGGGAGATCACTTTGGTTTGACGCAGTTCGGCGCGGCCCTGGAAATCCTGGAGCCGGGCTCTCAATCGGCGCTCCGGCACTGGCACACTCGATCCGACGAGTTGGTACTCATGCTCGAGGGAGAGCTGGTATTGAAAACCGATGATGGAGAGACTTTACTCAAGCCCTCGATGTGCGTTGGTTTCAAGGCGGGTACCGAAAACGGTCACCATCTGGTGAATCGCTCGGAAGTTGCCGCAAAATTCCTGGTGGTGGGAACGCGAATCCACGGCGATAGAACCCACTACCCGGATGACGACTTTCAATGGCTGGTTGAGGAGGATGGCTCATGGCATGCGGCACAGAAAGACGGCACGATATATTGAAATCTCACAGTGGCTTGCGTTGGTCGGCAACTCTCTCGGTAGTTGTTGCGATCGTTGCTGTATCCGTCGCTGCGGATCCAGAGAGGGGACCAAGGTTGCAACCGGAGACCTCCATGGGTCTGTACGCTCCCGATCAACATGAACTATACGATGGGCGATTTGTTGTTTCGGGAGCAGACATTCACCAGGCTGGTGTACTGAATGATGAGTCTCCGTGGGATCATATGGATAACGATGCCTCTGACCTGCGGTCGGTGGCAGGCGTCGTTACCTTGGATGTCAACGAAAAGAAAAACTCGGGAACGTTCAGAGCAGAACTGCAACTCCCCGAAGGTCGGTATGTGTTGGAACTCGAGCGCTTCCATGAATTTTCTCCTTGTCAGGACGGCGGGATTGCGGCGTTTCTGTTCGAGCATGGAAACTCCGGCTGCGGCGATTCGAACTGGCCGAAGAGTCTTCTGTATGTTGCCGGTTGGGGATACGGACATGTTTCCCTCAACGGTAAGAGGATATATGAGGACTACGAAATACACTTCATGGTGACGCAGGGTATGCGGGATCGAGAGACACTGGAGGTGCTGCTCGAGCCCGGCTCTGGTGAAGCGGGTTCGGTGAATCCCGCTTCTCAACAATTGGATTTCTACATCCGCAGCCCGGAACGCAACGAAAGCAACCATCCCGATCGTGAAATTTTTGACCACTTTTTCGCAATGGAGGTGACGTGGCGCTGAGGGGTGCACCGTATCTGTGTGGCATCGATCATATCTATCTTTCGGTGAGCGACTTCCGTCGATCGGAGGAATTTTACGATGCCGTCATGGCTGCCCTGGGATTACACAAAGACGACACGGCGATCGGTGGTGAGCCCCACGCTCATTACCTGGCACCGACGTTTCAGCTGACGATACGTCCGGCCCGCTCGGATCGCGCTCATGATCCTTATGCGGCAGGGCTCCATCATCTGTGTTTTCAGGCTGAAAACATTGCGGCCGTTGATGCCAGTTATGAAATCCTCCGGAAAACGGGTTGTTCCCCCAGCCCGCCCGATTACTACCCACAATACAACCCCGAGTACTATGCGACCTTTTTTGAGGACCCGGATGGATTGAGGTTGGAGATCGTCAATCGCACCGGGTACCGTCGGCAGCTCGCGGATCGCTGGCAGGAACTCGATCGATTTCTGAATCCGCTTGCGGAGTTGGATGATGAGTGACTTGCGGCTTACATCCCGGCACAAGGTAGAGACTGAATGGAACTGACCATCGTAGATGTTTTCGCGGAACGACCCCTTGCAGGAAATCAACTCGCCGTCGTGCGTGATGCCCGGGGACTGAGCACCGAGGCGATGCAGGACATTGCTCGGGAAATGAACTTCTCTGAGACCACCTTTGTCATCAGCGAGGCCGACCGTAGAGCGACTGTGCGGATATTTACTCCGGAGTGGGAACTGCCGTTTGCGGGCCATCCGACTCTTGGTACTGCCTGGGTGCTGGCCCGGGGCGAAGGACTCTTCACCCTGGAGCTCGAGGTCGGTGCAGTGCCGGTCGAGTTCAGCGAAGGCCTGGGTTGGATGACCCCGCCGCCGGTCGCGTTGGGCGATTCCTTCGCGGCTGCCGATGCTGCCAGGCTGATCGGCCTCGAGGCGGCTCAGCTCGATGACAGCCATCCGATCAGATTCGCGGAAGTCGGGCCGAAGTTCCTTCTTATCGGGGTCAAAGATCTTGCTGCGTTAAGAGCGTCGAAACTCGACGAAGCGTTGCATCGGCAGTACCTGGACGAAGGTCTCGGTGTGCAGTGCGTGTTCATTTTTACCGCGGACTCATACACACCCGACGCGGACTACGCCAGTCGGATGTACTTCCACTCCGGCAGCGTTCGCGAAGATCCGGCGACGGGTAGCGCCAACAGCGCGTTCGCCGCTTACCTCAAAGACCTGCGCGGAGGTTCGTTCGACGTGGTGGTGGACCAGGGTGTGGAGATGAAACGCCCTTCACGGCTGTATTTGAAAATCGGTCGAGACATCCAGGTGGGCGGAAAAACTCAGCTGATCGCCAGGGGTGAGTTCGCCTCCTCGATTATCTGATCCCAATGGATCTCACGGGGTCAGACCATGTCCGGTCACGACAGGCCCAGTCGGATGAGTTGTTCTTCCGGTGCGTTGAGTTCGCCCAGCGCGGTTCGCAGCAGATCCAGCATGCGTGATTCCGAGGGGGTCCCCAGAAGGTTCTCTGCTTCATCCGGATCGTTTACGAGATCGTAGAGGCAGTGCGAGTTCGGGGGATGGTTTGCGCACCAGTAGGGCAGCAAGTCACCGGGTCGAAACGGTTGGCGGATCACGGGGATTTCTGAACCCGGCATGAAATCCAGGTACGCATTCTTGTCTGGCATCGGCAGCTTCAAGCTCGGAAGCTGGGGAACCGGCATGGTCGACCAGCGGTTCGACCACATGGACAGAGGCAGGTTGTTGTCGCTCACCGAGCTGCGCGCGTATTTGTAGCGACCGTCCAGGACATGCACCCAGCGCCCGTAAACGCCGGAAACGGCCCACTCGCGAATCGAGGTGGCTGTTCCTTCGAGCAGCGGGAGCATGGATTCGCCGTGTATGGCATGTTCTGGCGTCACATTGAACAGATCGCAAAGCGTCGCGTGAATATCCACGTTGGTGGTCAGCGCCGAGACTTCCTCGGTGGCTGCTCCGGGGTAGGCAATGAGCAGCGGTGTATGGGCCATGGGTTGGTAGTGTGGCACGCCGGGCTTGCCGAAAATGTCCCGCTCACCCAGATAGTGGCCGTGGTCGGTGCAGACGATGACCGCGGTGTCATCCCACAGCTCGAGTTGATCCAGCGTGTCCATCACCTTGCCGAACCAGTGATCGATCATGCTGAGTTTGGAACCATAGTTGGCGCGGACGTGGTGCGCTTCGCGTTCGCTCAGCACACCTTGTTCGACCGTCTTTACCGAATAGGGCGGCCAGATCAGCAGCTCGCCGTCCCAGTCCGGATCGTAGCGATTGGCCCAGGGTTCGGGGGTGTCGAAGGGTTCGTGTGGGTCGAACTCGTCGACGAACAGCATGAATGGCGCGTCGTCGGCGACGCTGGTGTGCATGGTCAGCCAGTCGGCGGCTGCCTGCATGGTCTTGGGGCCGGGAAAGTCGGCTTCTTCCCGAAACCAGGTTCGGGACATATTGTAGTACTGACCGTGCCCAGCGCTGGCAGGGAGCGCCGGTGTACCGAGCCACGAAGGATCGGGCCGGGTTTTCCAGGGATCGTTTTCATGGCCACGCACATAGTCCCAAGCTCGGAACTCCGTATGGTAGTTCTCCCCTCCAACCTCAAAAAGATGTGGGTGGTCGGTGATCAACATGGTAGTGACGCCGTCGCGCCGCAGTGGTGCCGTGATCGGTTCTTCCCAGAGTTCGATAGACCCCCATGGGCGCCACAGGAAGTCCATGCTGCCAACCAGAATATCGTGGCGGGCGGGCATGCAGGGCAATGAGCCCACGAAGTGATTGTTGAATCTGGTGGATCGAGCCGCGAACCGGTCCAGATTGGGAGTTTCGAACTCGTCACTGCCGTAACAGCCCAACATATGCCGATTGAGGCTGTCCAGGAGGATGACGATTGCGTTCTTGGGTCTTGGCATCTGCTGATCCTTTGCCGGGCGACTGGATGACATGTCTCTGAACGGGTGCCGGTATTCTCAGGAGGGTGGGGAAAGTCCTGAAGATGTCGTTCGCCTGCGAACCGAAATCGATGCGTTACGTATCATCGAACGCATGCGACTCGACCTACGGCCCGCTGTCAGCGGACCGGATTCTGAAAGCGCTCCCGATTCAGCCGTTCGCGACGCTGCGCTTTCTGCCGGGGGGATGGCGGTCCCCGATTACGCCGCCCCAATCGGTCATCAACGCCCGGCGTAAATTGCTGACGGTCTCGTAACCCAGCCGCATGGCCAGCGCCTGTTCCGATTGGCGCAGGGTGGCGAGAGCCGCGTTGATCAGTTCCGAGCCTTTTTCGCTGAACACGATACGATTGGCACGGCGATCGTTGGGATCGGGAATCTGGGTGACCAGATCTTCTCTTTCGAGCTCGTTGATTTGCTGTTGAATCGCCTGACGCGACACACCCAGAACTCTCGCCAACTCGGCGGCACGCGTGATGCCGTCGGAAATGTTGATCAGAATCATGGTTTGCGTGCGCGTTCTGGGCGCGTAACCGGCTTGCTGAAGGCCGTTCTGGAGGCTCTCGTCCATCCAGTAGTAGGCGCGGAGCAGGCCGCGCATCAGCAGTTCGGGTGGTTGATCTTCCATATCAATCCCTCTGGCTCTGACGCGAATCGTTGGAAACTGGCAACGTCCTCGGACTCGATGCCGGCTATTGTTTCGCAAAGGATGTTGTCAGGCAACCTTATAATTTGTTCGCGTCCTGCGGGCCTCTCAGGGCAGCGGGCGACTACCTCAGCAGTTTCGTTGTCAGCCGTTGCCGATACCCGGCAATCATGCGACCCTTAGCGGCCCACTTGATACGCGGTTGGGAAGGGAGGACGAGTGGAGCAATCCGGTGAGTACCGCGTTCAGGCGGGGCTCGATCAAGTCTGGCAGGGCTTGAACGATCCGGAAATCCTGGCACGCTGCATCGATGGCTGTCTGACCATGGAAAAGACCTCAGAGGATCGCTTCGAAACAACTGTGAAGGCCAGAATCGGGCCGGTGAGCGCGACTTTTCACACCGTACTCGAACTCACAGAAGTCGTTGCACCCACCCGATATACCATCAATGCCAGTGTCACAGGTGGCGCCGCCGGATTCGCCAGGGGGACTGCGCAAGTCAGACTTTCAGAAGACCCGGACCGTTCGGGTGCCACCATGCTGCGCTATGCGGTCAAAGCCAATGTGGGCGGTAAACTCGCTCAGGTTGGCTCGCGTCTGATCGATGGCGCCGCTCGCAAGATGGCAAATGACTTTTTCGCGGCGTTCGGCGAGGAAATAAGCGGCGAGGTGCCCGTGGCGACGGGAGCAAACGCGCCGGAGGTCGAACGGTTTGAGGCCAGCGGCCAGTGGAAAATTTGGTTGATCGTCTTTGCCGCGCTGGCTATAGGCGTGATTTTGGCGCTCTAGAGGAACGAGAATGAAAGTTTCACTTACAGTTAATGGTGATCGTCACGAACTGGATGTTCCGGAGAATACCCTGCTCGTCGAGATCATCCGTGAACGTCTGGGACTTACCGGTACCCACATCGGTTGCGACACCTCTCAGTGTGGTGCCTGTACCGTGCACATGAACGGGCGGACGGTGAAATCCTGCAGCCTGCTCGCAGGTCAGATAGACGGCGCGGAAATTACGACCATTGAGGGCATCGGTACGCCGGAAGATCTGCATCCCATGCAGGCGGCCTTTCGGGAATGTCATGCACTGCAGTGCGGGTTCTGCACCCCCGGTATGATCATGCGTGCTATCGAACTGGTGGAACAGACACCCGAGTTGGATAACAAGGCGGTGCGGGAAGGTCTGGAAGGCAACATCTGTCGCTGCACGGGCTATCACAACATCGTTGAAGCCGTACTGCACGCAGCACGCGTGCCGCAGTCAGCACGCGCCGAATAGATTCAGGAGAGGCGACCATGAACGAAGCAAAGAGCGCCACAGGAATCGGAGCGTCGGTCAAGCGCAAGGAAGATGTGCGTTTCATTACCGGCAGTGGCTGTTATACAGACGACATCAATCAACCGGGCCAGAGCCATGCGGCCTTTTTGCGTTCACCCTACGCACGCGCACGAATCGAATCGATCGATGCCAGCGCAGCGCTGGAGATCGAAGGCGTGATCGCCGTCCTGACCGGTGCTGACATGGTCGCCGACGGACTGGGTGATATTCCGTGCGGTTGGCTGGTCAAACAGAAAGATGGGTCGGATATGGTTTCGGCTCCGCATCCACCGATGGCGGCCACTCAGACGAACTATGTCGGTGAGCCATATGGGGTGGTGATTGCCGATACTCTGGCGGCGGCGCGCCTGGGGATGGAGGCGGTGCTTACCGATTTCACGGAACTGGACGCGATCGTGGATCTTGCCACCGTCCGTGATTCAGAGCAGATCCATGAGGGTGTGGAAGGCAACCTGGCGTTCGACTGGGAGCTCGGTGAGCGGGAAGCGACGGAAGCGGCGCTGGCCTCCGCCGCGCATGTGACACGCCTCGATCTCACCAACAACAGATTGATTCCGAATGCCATGGAGCCGCGAGCGGCGCTGGGTATTTTCGATAAGGTATCTGGAGAGCATACGCTCTACACCACCAGTCAGAATCCGCACCTGGCGCGATTGGTGTTGTCTGCCTTCGTACAGATCGCGCCCGAGCACAAGCTCAGAATCGTGGCGCCGGACGTTGGCGGTGGTTTCGGTTCCAAGATCTTCATCTACGCCGAAGAGACAGCCGTGATCTGGGCGGCGCGCAAGGTCGGCCGACCGGTGAAGTGGACGGCCGACCGCAGCGAGTCGTTTCTTGCCGATGCTCATGGTCGCGACCACATCACTCACGCCGAGCTCGGCACGGATGAAGAGGGCCGCTTCGTGGCACTCAAGGTACAGACCACGGCAAACCTGGGTGCGTATCTGTCGACCTTCGGCTCTGCGGTACCCACCTATCTGTACGGGACTCTGATGGCGGGGCAGTACAGCACCCCGAACATCTACGTGGAGGTGCAGGGGGTCTATACCAATACCGCGCCGGTCGACGCCTACCGTGGTGCCGGTCGGCCGGAAGCCACCTATGTGGTGGAGAGAATCGTCGAAACTGCGGCTCGGGAGTTGGGTCGGGATCCGGTGGAGCTGCGTCGGCTCAACATGATCAAGCCGGATCAGTTTCCGTACGAAACCCCTGTGGCCCTGGTCTACGACACGGGAAACTACGAGGCCAGTCTGGCCAAAGCTCTGGTGCATGCCGACTATGCAGGTTTTGCCGAACGGCGAGCGGCAGCGGCCGCTGAGGGGAAACGTCGCGGCATCGGCTTGGCCTGCTACATCGAGGCTTGCGGGCTTGCCCCTTCAAATCTGGCGATTCAGCTTGGTGCCCAGGTGGGCCTCTACGAGAGCGGTGAGATTCGGGTGAACCCAACCGGGTCAGTTACCGTGTTCACCGGTTCGCATAGCCATGGCCAGGGCCATGAAACCACGTTTGCTCAGGTGGTATCCGATAAGCTGGGTATCCCCTTCGAGGATGTCGAAGTCGTGCACGGCGATACCGGTCGGGTTGAGTTCGGCCTTGGTACCTATGGCTCCCGCTCGCTGGCGGTCGGAGGATCCGCGCTCATCCGAGCCGCTGAAAAACTCATCACCAAAGGTCGACGCATCGCCGCCCACATGCTGGAAGCGGAAGTCGACGCGGTAGAATTCATCGACGGCGATTTCCTGGTAAAAGATTCAAACCAGTCGTTGTCCTTTGCCGAGATCGCGTTTGCGGCTTACGTGCCAGCCAACTACCCGGAGGATCTGGAACCCGGATTCAGCGAGAAGGCTTTCTACGACCCGGAAAACTTCACCTATCCCGCCGGTACTCATATTGCCGAGGTAGAGGTCGACGTAGACACCGGCGTTGTGGAACTCAAGCAGTTCGTGGCCGTGGATGATTTCGGCAACGTGATCAATCCCATGATCGTAACCGGTCAGGTTCATGGTGGTGTCGCTCAGGGTGCCGGTCAGGCGCTGTTGGAACAGGCGATCTATGATGAGTTTGGCCAGCTTGTTACTGGCTCATACATGGATTACTGCATGCCACGGGCCGACGACGTGCCCGACTTCACTGTGGACACCACTGTGACACCCTGCACGCACAACCCCCTTGGGGTGAAGGGCTGCGGAGAAGCCGGTGCCATTGGTTCACCCGCAGCCATTATGAATGCGGTGACCGATGCAGTGGGGGACAACAGTATTTCGATGCCGGCCACATCGGAAAAGGTCTGGCGAGCGTTGCGTTAGGTTGCGATTGAGAGAGGCTCAGTATGTATCGGTTCAATTATCATAAACCGTCCAGCATTGAAGAGGCGGTGAGCCTGTTCAACAGCTCCGATGACGGTTTCTACCTGTCGGGTGGCCAGACGCTGATCCCTACCTTGAAGCTGGGGCTGGCGTCACCCGTCGACATCATCGACCTGTCCAATATCGAAGCGCTGCACGGCATCTCCGTTGACAGTGGCCTGGTCAGCATCGGCGCCTTCACCCGTCACGCGGAAGTTGCCGAGCATCCAGAGATTCGCCGGGTGCTGCCGGTACTGTCGCATCTTGCCGGTCGGATAGGCGATGGACAGGTACGCAATCTGGGCACGATGGGTGGCTCCGTTGCGAACAGCGATCCGGCTGCCGACTACCCGGCCGCGGTGATCGGGCTCGGCGCAACCATTCATACCGGCAAGCGAACCATCTCTGGAGACGACTACTTCAAGGATCTGTTTGAAACGGCTCTCGAGCCCGGTGAAATCATTACCCGGATCGACTATCCGATACCGGATCGGGCCGCTTACCGGAAGTTTCCCAACCCTGCCTCCCGTTATGCGGTGGTCGGTGTGCTGGTTGCCGACTTCGCAGGCGCTATCCGGGTCGGGGTGACGGGTGCTGGTCCTTGCGCATTCCGAGCGACAGGCATTGAAGCCGTCCTGAATCAGAACCTGGATCCGGATGCCTTGAAGGTCGTCGACCTGCCGGATGCCGGATTCAACTCGGACCTCCACGCATCTGCAGAATATCGAGCGCATCTGGTGAAGGTAATGGCCGAACGCGCCGTCACGGATATCCTCGCACTATGAAGACCATCCAGAGCCTGTGCGCATCCCTGTTGTTGATCGTGGCCTGCCTGTCTGACGCCGCGGAACTCACCGATCATCAGCGGCTGGCCCGCGAGATCTATCAGCAACTCATCGAGATCAATACCACCGATTCCGTCGGGGACAACACGGCCGCTGCCCGAGCGATGGAAGCACGGCTGCTGGCAGCCGGGTTTCCCAGGGAAGACGTGCAGGTGATCATACCCGCCGAACGCAAGGGCAATGTCGTTGCCCGCCTGCGCAGCCCCGCCGCAACGGCACGACCCATCCTGTTGCTTGCCCACATCGATGTGGTTGAGGCCGATCCCGCGGACTGGTCGGTGGAGCCCTTCGAGTTTCAGGAGCGCGACGGCTATTTCTATGGTCGCGGCACGTCAGACGACAAGGCTCAGGCGGCGATCTGGGTGGCCAACATGATCCGCATGCAGCGTCAGGGGTATCGACCAAACCGCGACATCATCATGGCGCTGACGGCAGACGAAGAAGGGGGGCCGGTGAACGGTGTCCAGCATCTGCTGGCCGAACACCGGGATCTGGTGGACGCAGCGTTCGTGCTGAACGAAGGCGGCGGCGGGGCCATTCAAAATGGCGTAAGGATTGCCAATTCGGTTCAGGCGGCTGAAAAGGTCTACCAGAGCTATCAGCTCGAGGTGGTCAACCCGGGTGGCCACAGCTCGCTTCCCCGTGCGGACAATGCCATCAACGAGCTCGCCGCGGCGCTGTTGAAGATTGCCGCCCATGAATTTCCGGTGGCGTTGAACGAGGTGACCCGGGCCTATTTTGGTCAGAGCGCTGCGTCGCTGCCCCCGGAGCAGGAAGCGCTGGTACGTGGCCTGCTGCACCAGCCACCGGCGCCCGCGGCGGTCGAGTACTTTTCCGACATCCCTGTCTACAACGCGCGGATTCGAACCACCTGCGTCGTTACCGAGCTCACAGCGGGACATGCGCCAAATGCCTTACCACAACGGGCTGTGGCCACGGTGAACTGCCGAATATTGCCGGGTGTGGACCCTGCGTCCGTGCACGCGGTGCTCGAGCGGGTGATCGACGACCAACGGGTTCGGATCACCCCTGTCGCGGAGCCGACCCCCAGCTCACCATCGCCCTTGACCGAAGAGATCATGGCGCCCATCCAGGGGCTCACCGAGGCCATGTGGCCAGGCGTGAAGGTGGTGCCCAACATGAGCACCGGCGCCACCGATGGGTTGTTCTTCCGCAACGCCGGTATACCCGTGTACGGTGTTTCCGGAATATTCAGCGATATTGATGATATCCGTGCCCACGGGCGCGACGAGCGCATGCTGGTGCGGTCCTTTTACGACGGCCTGGAATTTCTCGACCGGCTCGTTCGTGCCTACACCTCAGCGGAATAAGTACTCCTCGACCTCATTGATCGCCGGGCGAGCCCAGATAGGTTTCCTGCAGCCGACGCATGCCGTGCAACCAGCGATCATAGTCGGAGGTTTTGCGCTTGATGTATTCGGCCACTTCGGGGTGGGGCAGTACCAGGAAGGTTTCATTCCTGAGCGCTTCCATCACCGCGTCGACCGCTTGCTCGGGCTCGATCATGCCGTCCACACCAGCCACGCCAGGACCACCAGCGGTCATGGCGGTGCGCACAGCCTGTGGGCAGAGCACCGATACCTTGATTCCGTCTCTGCCGTGGGTGATCGCGATCCACTCTGCTAACGCCACAGCCGCATGTTTGGTGACCGCGTAGGTCACCGAGCCGATCTGGGAGAGCAGTCATGCCGCGGAGGCGGTGTTCAACAGATAGCCACCACCACGTTTGGTCATGCGCGGTACCAGATGTTTTGCCGCATAGACGTGGGACATGGTGTTCACTTCCCAGATTTTCTGCCAGACCTCCGGCGGTTCGTCCAATCCCTTGCCAAGGCCGATGCCTGCGTTGGAACAGAACAGATCAATCGCCCCGAACTGGTTTTCCGTTTCTTCGATCAAAGCGAGAATCTGTGACTCGTCGCTGACATCCACGGTTTTAGCCCAGCCATCGACCGTCTCAGCAACCTGTTGTGCACCTTCGCCATCCAGATCGGCGACCACGACCTTCTTCGCACCTTCGGCATGAAATCTCTGCGCCATTGCCCGACCGATGCCGCTGGCGCCGCCGGTCACCACGACGACTTTGTCATTTACTTCCACTTGGTTTTCTCCACTGTTCGAAGCTCAATTCACATTAGACGTTCCATATGATTGATTCTATAGTGCCAGCCGCCTTGTGGGCGGCTTTAATACGGCCGCTGATCGTTCCCTCTACTCAGTTGTGTTGCAGGAAAAATTGTTCCATGGCCAGCCTGTTTTCGCTCGATGAGCTTCACGAAGCGCGTGAGATTGTCGGAGCTGTTTTCGCCCCGACCCACCAGTACTGCTGGCCGTTGTTGCAACGTCGTTGTGGTATCGAAGTGTGGGTCAAACATGAAAACCACACGCCAACCGGGGCCTTCAAGGCACGTGGTGGACTGGTCTATATGCATGGCCTCAAGCAGCGCGACGCCCTCCCCAGGGGGCTGATTACCGCTACACGAGGCAACCACGGCCAGAGCATCCCCTTTGCGGCCGGCCGTTACGACGTTCCGGTTACGGTGGTGGTCCCTGAGGGCAACAGCAAAGAAAAGAATAAGGCCATGCAGGCGTGGGGGGCGAATCTGATTGTCCATGGGAGCGACTTCGACGTGGCTCGAGTCGAATCGCAACGCATGGCAGAAGAGCAGGGTCTGACCTTCGCTCCGTCCTTTCATCCGGATCTGGTTCGAGGTGTTGCGACCTATGCCTATGAGTTGCTGACCGGCGTACCGAATCTGCACACGGTCTACGTTCCCATCGGAATGGGCTCGGGTGTGTGTGCGGTGGCGACGGTTCGGGATCTGCTTGGGCTCGACACCCGAGTAGTCGGTGTGGTCTCGACTGCGGCTCCTGCCTACGCACTTTCATTCGAAGCCGGCCGGGTTGTTGAAACCAACGATGCGAGAACGTTCGTGGACGGGGTCGCCTGTCGAGTCCCGGATCCCGGGGCGCTGGAGATTATTCGCGCTGGGGTCGAGCGTATTGTTCAAGTGTCGGACGATCAGGTGGCCGAGGCGATACGGGCGCTTTACGAAGACACTCACAATGTTGCCGAAGGCGCCGGTGCCGCAGCGTTAGCTGCCTTGTTGAAAGATCTGGAAATGGCGGGAGAAGCACGTTTTGCTGGTCGGCCGGTCGCCGTCATTCAGACCGGCGGCAACATAGACAGTACGGTCCTGGCCGAGGTGTTGAGTGGACATACGCCCCAGGCGTAGCTGGTTGCTCTGGAGTGCGCTGCTGTGGGGGCTGGCGGCGCTAGCGCCTGCGGCGGATAAAGCGCCCGCGGCCGACAAAGAGCCCGCGGCGGAACTCACGCGGCACACTGTGATGGTCGATGGGCATCCCTTTGCGGTCTGGTCAAAAA
>QIDL01000178.1 GCA_003228415.1 Gammaproteobacteria bacterium
AGCGCTCACTCCGTGAATTCTGGTCCGGGGCATTCGTCGTCCTCTGGCAGACCCCCCCCGGCTACTACGGCAGCCTCCGGGAAGGGCAGACCCACGAAACCATTGGCTGGCTGCGACAACAACTCGCCACGATGACCCAACGATCGCTGGCAAGCTCGGCACCCAACCGCTTCGATGAGAACCTCCACGAAGCGGTGATGAAATTTCAGGAAAGCGAAGGGCTTGCCACCGACGGTGTGGTGGGGCCGGCCACCTGGATAAGGCTGGCCGAACGGCTCCAGTTGCCTCAACCCAGCCTGGCCGGATGAGATGTCCTATATCCTGGATGCTCTGAAGAAAGCCGAAGCGGAGCGAGACCCGCAGGCTCGCGCCAGGCTGGCCATCGAGCAAACAGAAGGACGCAAGCACCGCTTGCTCATCTATGGGGTAATTCTTGCGCTAATGGCCAATGCGGTGGTACTGACCTGGTTGTTCTACCCGGACATGCAGATGGTGGTTTCCGCTCGACCAATCGCCCAGCAGACTTCCGGCCGGAGTACGTCTGCTACAGAACAACCCACCCCGCAAACGCCCGCTGCGCCACGCGCCTCGAAAATCGAGCGCACCACTCTCAAGGCTCTACCCGCCGTCGTCGCGGCGCGTTTACCCAGGCTCGAGTTTTCCAGCCATATCTTTGCCGAGGACGCCGACCTTCGCGCCGTGGTAGTAAACGGTCAGCGGCTCGAGGAAGGCGATCGGATCGGTGCAGTGACGCTGGTGGAGATTACCGAAGACGGTGCTGTCATGGCTTTTGAGCGCTATCTGTTCACAGTGCCGGTTCTGGAGAATTGGAACTAGAGACCCTAGACGGCTTTGCGTCGTTCTACTTCGGACACGATTCGCTCGTAGGTGCGACTCTCTATGAATATGTTCACCATATCCGAGTCCAGGAGCCCCTGTCTGGCTTCATCCTCGAGGATTGACAGCGCCTGTTCTACCGGCATGGCTTTCTTGTAGGGTCGATCCATCGCCGTCAACGCATCGTAGATGTCACAGACCGTCATGACCCGGCTGGCAAGCGGAATCTGTTCGCCGGTGAGCCCTTCGGGATAGCCGCTACCATCCAGCTTCTCGTGGTGAGCGGCAGCGATATCGGGCACGTTGGCCAGTTCCGGAGGCCACGGCAGCACCGAGAGAAACTCACGAGTGTTGGTTACGTGAGACTGAATTTCGCGACGTTCGTCCGGCGTCAGGCTGCCTTTCCTGACCGACAGCGCCAACAGGTCTATGTCCGTGATCAATCCGTTCAGCGTGCCATCGAGTTCGCGGTAGGCGTAGTCGCGGATCTCACGCAGATCTTCCGCCACACCCTGGTCGAGAATGGTAGGTTGATTGGCCTCAACCACCATGTCTACGTAGTCATCCAGCACCCCGAGTTCGGCCGCCAGATCACGATGTACCCGGCGTCTGGAAACCTCGATGTCCACCGCCCGATGATGCAGCAGGTCCAGCTCCCGCTCCACAGCCCGACGGCGCAGCCGCTCTTTCTGCAACTCGACGCGGTACTGGATCAACTCGAGGCGCTCGTCGGTCAGCTTGTTTGCCTTGAGCAACACGTTCTCACGAACCCCGACCTTGCCGAAATCATGCAGCAGGGCCGCATAGCGAACCTCCTTGATGTGCTGCTCACTGAAGGTAAGGTCCTTGAATCGAACCAGATTCGATCTCGGTAGTGTTTCCAACAGTGCAACCGTAGTATCCGCCACGCGGAAGGAATGACCGCTGGTACTCGGATCCCGTTGTTCAATCGTCTTCACCGAAGCCTGCACGAAACTTTCAAACAGGCGATTGACGTCTCGAATGAGCAGGTTCTTCTGTATGGATACTGCGGCCTGACTGGCTACCGCACGTAACAGCTCGACCAGCTCCTCACCAAACGGGATGGGATCGTTCAGGGTGGGGTCCAATCGATTGATGAATTGCAGCACCCCGACGACTTGATCGCGATGATCGCGCATGGGCAGAACCAGCATCGATGCGGTGCGATAGTCGTTTTGCTCATCGAAGCTGCGGTTGAACCGGTAGGGGGTGTTGTCCGGAAGATCGTAGACATCGTGGATGTCCAGCTCGGAACCAGACAATGCCACATAACCCGCCAGAGACTCGGCGGTCAACGGCAACCGCTCCTCTATGAAGGGAAACTCGTGGGAATCGTTCTGAGCCAGCTTGAAGACCAGCGCCGGCTCTTCTTCGCTCTCGTCGATCAGGTACAGCGATCCCGCATCACAACCCGCCAGACGTCTCGCCTCGAGGAGTATCGTCTCGAGCAGGTCCGAGAATTCCATCTGTGTGGAAAGCGACAGGCCGATATCGGACAATTGACTCATGCGCTGACGACGCGCGCCGACTTCCCTGAACAGTTCCATCACCTTGTGATTCTGCCGCCAATGGTTTTCGCCATGGGTCAACAGCTTCTCGATAATCTGACGATCGGCGTTTCCGGGTAGCTGGAGATCAACACCGGAATTGGGTACCAGGGAGACCAGCAGCGCATGAGGAAACTGACGCCGAACGCTGTCCACACCCGCATCCAGAATCAGCACCAGCGCCGTGACTTCATCGATTTCGTCATGACCACAGACATCCACGTAGCGACCCTGCCACTCGCGCTCCAGCGCGACCGCACGCAGCATGCCCGGAAGACCTTCATCTTCCGGAACCAAACCGCCACTGCCGGTGATACAGAACGTCGGATTGTCTGGCGCCATTCTCACGACCGTCTACTGAATGGATTCGACAGTATGCCGCGAGAAGCACGGTGGATTGTGGACGGCTGTCACACCTCCATTGAGAAATCTATCGGAATCCGAGTGCCCGGTCCGGTCAAATCTTCGAAATCGACGCGTCCCACAAGGCCTGTGGCTAGAGAGTGGACCCACCCATACTGTCAAGGCGGCGCTCTATGGTAGCCAGGCGGGAATTGACCTGCACTCGATAGGCATCTATGGCGGCGACCGCCTGCTCGTTTTCACTCACACGGCTGGCAAGCCCGGCTTGCAGACTCGCCACGGTCTGGCTCGCCTTATTGACCTTGTCGACGATGTCACGCTGAGTATTGGCAAGCTGTTGAATGGATATCTCCATGCCGGTGAGTTGGTCGATGATGGTCTGTTGTTGCTTGAAGGCCCCCTCGTGACGGCTTACCGAGGTGGCAAGTTGACGATTGCTGGCTTCGATGGCATTCAGAGTCTTCATCAGCCTGGCCAGCGCCGCCTCGTTATCCTTGATCCATTTCCGGTTTCGATCGTTGGAGACCGCCCAGAGCTTTCGGATCTCCGTTTCCCAGAAACCGATTTTCTCTTCCGTATCTTCCTCGGAAGCGCTCATGGCCTGATCGGTAACGACCAACCGGTCTTCGAGCACGGCGATACGTGCTTCCGCTCCATCCAGGGCCTTTTTTTCCGCCGTCAGCAATTGATGCTGGTTGGCGATGAACCAGCCCGCGATCACGATGCCCACCACCAGCACCGCCAGAATCAGGTTGATCCCGATCATCCTGGCACCATCGCCGCCGGCACCGGTACGACGGCGAGTGCTACCCCCTTTCCCGCTACGGCGGTGTCCTGCTGAATCCTCCGGATTGGTGGAAATCGATGGTGGTGGAGAACGATCGGCCATGTGTACCCCTCTACGATGCAACCGGTTGTTAAAGCAGGGCTACCACCGCCCAGAGTACCGCCGTGAGTCCAAATCCGGAGCCGATTACACCGCGCACGGTCGTCATCGGGCCCTGCTTGCCGAAGATGGCGTTCAACTCCAGAACGGCGATGATGACCAATGCGGTAATCAGCGCGGTGGTGTTGCCGTTGAGGCCGCCGTGGGCGTAATGCGCGCTGGAGCCCATGAAAAACAGCATCGGAATGGAGAACAGCGTGTTGGTCCGCGAGGCCAGCCCTGCTTTTGGCGCCGCACCGGCAGCTTCGGGCAACGCCTCGCCACCGGATTTGACCTGCTCGTTGGAGGCAATGACGATCTTCTGGTTCGGCCAGATAATCAGCCATACATTGAGGAACATCAGCGTACCCATCACTGCGCCGACAGTGATATCCACTGTCACGCCGGCACCTCGAATGCCGAGCATGACCAGCCCGCTGAGGAAGGTAAACATCGCGCCCCAGCGGAACCACCACAAGGCTCGCGGCACGAGTTTGGTGAAGGCGTCGGTCCGCGCATCACCATCGGCTTCCTTGAAATACTCGGTCTGGACGAAATTGAAATAGTACAAAAGTCCAATCCAGGTCATGCCGGCCAGGTAGTGGCCCCAACGGGCCAGATAGTCGATCAGGATTGAGTCCATAGTTGTCTCCCCAACTGAATCACGTTCCAGGTCTTATGAAACCATGTGCCGCTGTCTATTTTCAGCTCGACTCAGCACCGCTCCACTCCACGCTGAATCGCACGTCGGCGCGACTATAGCCTTATTTACAGGTAGAAAAAAAGCCCCACCGGAAGGGTAGGGCTTTTTGTTGGCATAGCGCTGAAAGTAGCGTCGCCGTAGCTTGGCGACGGCGCTGCCGGGACAAACCCGGCAGGTCGTTCTACATCATGCCGCCCATGCCACCCATATCGGGCATACCACCGGGCATGCCACCGCCGGCGCTGTCATCGGGCGCCTCGGCAACCATGGCTTCGGTGGTGATCATGAGACCTGCCACGGAAGCTGCCGCCTGCAACGCAGTACGGACAACTTTCGCCGGGTCCAGAATCCCCATTTCCAGCATGTCGCCATACTCACCGGTAGTCGCGTTATAACCTTCGTTCCCGGACAGAGAGGCAACTTTGTCGAGAATGACCGCCCCTTCGGCGCCTGCATTCTCAGCGATCTGACGCAGTGGAGCAGTCATGGCGCGCTGCGCGATGGCGATGCCCACGTTCTGGTCTTCGTTGTCGCCGGTCAGGCCATCGAAGGAAGCCAGCGCGCGAATGAACGCCACACCGCCACCCGCAACAACACCTTCCTCGACAGCGGCTCGAGTCGAATGCAGCGCGTCTTCAACGCGAGCTTTCTTCTCTTTCATTTCCACCTCGGTCGGCGCACCGACCTTGACCACCGCAACACCACCGGCCAGCTTGGCCAGACGTTCCTGCAGCTTCTCGCGATCGTAATCGGAAGAGGTGTCTTCGATTTCCGCACGGATCTGCTTGATGCGGCCTTCGATGTCGCCTTTGGCCCCTGCGCCATCGATGATCGTGGTGTTTTCCTTGGTAGAGGTAATCCGCTTGGCGGTGCCGAGATCATCGAGAGTTGCACCCTCGAGGGTCAGGCCCACTTCTTCAGAAATTACCGTGCCACCGGTCAGAACCGCAATATCCTGCAGCATGGCTTTGCGGCGATCGCCGAAACCAGGCGCCTTGGTCGCAGTTACCTTGACGATACCGCGCATATTGTTCACAACGAGTGTGGCCAGTGCTTCGCCTTCGATGTCTTCTGCAACGACCATCAACGGCTTGCCCGCCTTGGCAACGCTTTCCAGAATCGGCAGCATGTCGCGAATGTTGGAGATCTTCTTGTCGCACAGCAGAATATAGGGCTCTTCCTGTTCGGCAGCCATGGAATCCTGATTATTGATGAAGTACGGCGACAAGTAGCCACGGTCGAACTGCATGCCCTCGACCACCTCCAGCTCGTTCTCGAGTCCGGAGCCTTCTTCAACGGTGATCACACCCTCTTTGCCCACCTTCTCCATCGCGGAGGCAATGATGTCGCCGACTGCGGTGTCGCTGTTGGCAGAGATGGTGCCCACCTGAGCGATGGACTTCGGATCCTCGCAAGGCGTGGACATGGACTCAATTTCCGCTACCGCGGCGGCGACAGCCTTGTCGATGCCGCGCTTGAGATCCATCGGGTTCATGCCGGCGGCGACCGACTTAAGCCCTTCGGTCAGAATGGACTGAGCCAGCACCGTGGCGGTGGTGGTGCCATCGCCTGCTTCGTCAGAAGTCTGGCTCGCGACCTCCTTGACCATCTGTGCGCCCATGTTTTCGAACTTGTCTTTCAGTTCGATCTCTTTCGCCACGGAAACACCATCTTTGGTGACCGTTGGCGCTCCGAAGGATTTATCTAATATCACATTACGGCCTTTCGGACCGAGGGTGATCTTTACCGCATTGGACAGCAGGTTCACGCCTTCAAGCATGCGGGCCCGCGCGTCGTCACCAAAAAAAACGTCTTTAGCGCTCATCGCTTGTTCCTCTATCTTTTACTCATTCGTCCGAATTAGCCTTCGAGCACGCCGAAGATTTCACTTTCACTCAGGATCAACAGTTCTTCACCGTCGATCTTCACCGTGCTGCCGCCGTACTGGCCAAAAAGGACCTTGTCGCCAACGCTGACACCCATCGCCTGGATTTCGCCATTGTCGAGTGCCTTGCCAGGACCCACAGCCAGAATTTCGCCCTGTGAAGGCTTCTCTGCCGCGGAGTCAGGCAGCACGATGCCGCCAGCGGTAGTGGATTCTTCTTCCAACCGGCGCACGACGAGACGATCGTGTAAAGGTCGAATATTCATTACCTAGTATCTCCCAGTTATATTCTCAAAATAGGGTACGTACCCTCCCTGAGGGCACGCCGTCCCAGGCTGATTAGCACTCTCGACAGGAGAGTGCTAACGCAAGGGCCGCATATGATAGTGATCCGGGTGGCCGTTGCAAGAGCGTTTACAAACCGATTCAGGTCCCTCTTCAATCCTTTTCGTTTCTTCTCAGGTGAGGAGGGGCGTCAACACAATTCCGACCGCCCGGCACTACCGCCCGTATATGGGATCGAAACTCGGGAATTCAAGGGCGGAAGCGGCCTTCAGTGCCGGTCGGGTCCTTTTTTGTTCTCGTCGGTGGGGTCCATCGCCTCATATTCGCCCTCAATGACGCCACCTTCTGTCCGCGCCTCTGAGCCCGTGTGCGGCCCCGGCCGCTGAGAGAATCCTCCTCCCATGGGCTGTACCACCCGGACTCTCGACAGTACCCGGCGCGCGACCATAGCGCGTAGTATGGGGGTCAACAGCATGAATCCGACGGCATCGGTAACGAAACCCGGCGTCAGCAGCAGAGCCCCGGCCACCGCAAGCAGCAGACCTTCCACCACCTCCTGTGCCGGCATCTCGCCCCCCTGCAGCCTGCTCATACCCCGGGTGAGCGTGGCGAGACCCTGGATGCGGAGCAGTGTCACACCGATGACGGCAGTGATCATCACCAGCGCAACCGTTGGCAAGGTGCCGATGTAGCCGCCCACTTCTATCAG
Source organism: Gammaproteobacteria bacterium (assembly GCA_003228415.1). GTDB lineage: Bacteria > Pseudomonadota > Gammaproteobacteria > Pseudomonadales > Azotimanducaceae > SZUA-309. Next base: position 7,276 of record QIDL01000178.1, read on the forward strand.
CAGGTACATTTCGGCAATCGGCGTGATGAAGAAAACCAGCAACCACATGTCAAAGCACAAGCCTCCTGCGGCCCAATCTGCGGCGCGGGCGCCCCAATTGCAAAAAGAAATGCAAAAAGAAATAGACGAGATCAGTCTGCAACCTACGCCGGCCGAACGCATCTGGCAGGTTGTCGCCTTGATCCCACCAGGCAAGGTCGCCAGCTACGGGCAGATCGCCGAGCTTGCCGGGATGCCGCGTCACGCACGTCTGGTGGGCCGCACGCTCAGCGAACTGCCCGCCAGAACACGCCTGCCCTGGCATCGAGTCGTCAACGCCAGCCTGAAGATATCCCGGAGGCGCGGATCGGCCGGCCACCGGATTCAACGGCAGCGTCTGGAAACCGAAGGCATCGAATTTGTCGGTGAGCGCATCGCTAAGACGTTTCGCTGGGACGCTGGAGGGCGTTGAAGGGGGCCACCCAATGCAGCAGCACCATCCCGGGGATCGCCAGAACCGCGCAGAGATAGAAAAAATCCGTCCAGCCGATGCTATCCACAATGAGTCCGCTGACGCTCGAAGCAATCACTCGGGGCAGTGCCGCCAACGCGGTAAACAGCGCGAACTGGGTGGCGACGGCGGTTTTCGCCGTCTCCCGGGCGATGAATGCCACCGAGGCCGCGGTCCCGAGCCCGACCCCGAGGTACTCTGCACCGATCACCACCGCCAGCACCCAGGGATCGGCGCCGCTGCCTGCGAGCCACACGTATCCGAAAATGGTCGCCAACTGCACGGCGCCGAAAACCCACAGCCCGCGATTGATGCCGATCTTGATGATGACGAGACCGCCGAGGATGCCACCGGCTATCGAGGGCCAGAGTGCCGCATTTTTGGCGATCAAGCCGATCTGAGTGGTGGTGAACCCAAGATCGATGTAGAAAGGAGTGGCCAGCACCGTGGCCATGTTGTCGCCAAGTTTGTAGAAGAACATGAACGCCAGCACCGCCAGCGCCGACCGCATCCCGCGGCGGCCGAAGAATTCACGAAAAGGCTCGACGATCGCCGCCTTCAAGCTGCCGGGCAGTACCGGTGCAGGCTCCGCCTCACGAATGAGCAAGGTCAACCCCAATCCAATCAACATGAATACGGCCATGATCGGAAAAATCACTTCCCAACTCATGACCCCGGCCAGGATCATGCCCAGCGATCCGGGAATCAGGCCGGAGAGCCGATAGGCCTGCACATGAACGGCATTGCCAAGCGCCAGTTCCTCATCGGTTTTCAACAGTTCCCGCCGGTAAGCGTCGATCACGATGTCCTGGGTCGCGCTGAATACGGCGACAAGAATTGCCACGAGGGTAATGGACAGCAGTGCCTCAGTCGGTTGCCAGACACCGAGCGCGCTGATTGAAATGATCAGCAGCACCTGGGTGAGGAGCATCCATCCCCGTCTTCTCCCCAGCAAAGGTATCGAGTAGCGTTCGAGAACGGGCGACCAGAGAAACTTCAGGGAGTACGGGTATTGAATCGCGGTAAAAAACCCGATGGCCGTCAGGCTCACCCCTTCGAGACGCAACCAGGCGGGCACCAACTGAACCAGAATGAACAGCGGCAGGCCGGAAGCGAACCCCAGCCCGACGCAGATGAGCATCCGCCGGTTGGCAACGACCTGCCAGAGTGAGCTGTTCAATGTTTGCTCAATCGTCTGCTCAATCGCGAAAGTTGTCGAATTCCAGAGGCATCTGCAGATCCGCTTCTCTGAGAGACGCCATGACCTGTTGCAGATCGTCCCGCTTCTTGCCGGTGATCCTGATCTGTTCACCCTGGATCTGGGATTGAACCTTCAACTTTGTGTCTTTGATCAGTTTGACAATCTTTTTTGCAGAGTCCCGGTCAATGCCCTGCTTCAAGGCAAAGGCCTGACGCTTCTGCTTGCCTGCGGCTTCGATCTCTCCCGGGTCCAATGCCCGCACATCAACCCCACGGCGAGTCATTTTGTCACACAGAATGTCAAGCATCTGACCAAGTTGAAACTCCTCCTGGGCGTGAAGCCGAATGCGCCCCTCAACCAGCTCGAATCCAGCGTCGATACTCTTGAAATCGAATCGAGTCGACAGTTCCCGCACGGCCTGGTCAACGGCGTTGCGTACCTCCTGCATATCCACTTCTGAAACCACATCAAACGATGGCATAAAGACCCCCTTACAATCACCACGTACCGGTCAGCAAAAGCATTCCAACTGGGTCACGGGCAGAATCCACAGTCCATGCTAGACTTCCGCTCTTAACCGGTGAAAACCCATCGAGCGTGCCTTCCTTGTCAAATTCAGACACCTCGCAACATAAAGCTGGCTCGCTGCCGCCGACCCAGCCCGTAAATACCATGTCACACGAAGACATTCCAATCCTCGTGGTGGATGACGCTAAATTTTCCAGCGCCATAATCGCCAAAGCTTTGCGTGGCGGCGGCTTCACCAATGTGCGCTTCACCAACAACCCGCTCCAGGCACTGAGGTCGCTCGAGAAGCGTCCAGCCCAGATTCTCATCGCCGATTGGCTGATGCCGAACATGGACGGCCTGGAACTGACCCGGCGGGTGAAGAAGCTGGATGAGACCAGCGAACACTTCACCTACGTGATGCTGCTGACCGCGCGGGACGACATGGAAGCCATGAACCGGGCGTTTGACGAAGGGGTGGATGACTTTCTCAACAAAGCCAATCTACGTGCACAGCTGCTGCCACGAGTGATCGCCGCGCAGCGCATCGCGGCTCGACAGAACCAGCTCTTGAAGACCAACAAACTACTCCGCAAAAAGATCCGCGAACTACAGACCACGGACCTGGTGGATCCGGTGACCGGGCTTGGCAATCTCAAGTTCACCGTCGAGCGCATCGGCGACACCATCAAGCACGCCGAGACTCGAGGTGGCGCGGCTTGTCTGCTGTTGGTCGGGATCAACAACCTGGAGGTCATCGAAGAGCAATACGAGCAACCCATCGTGGATGAGCTGATGTCCAGTATCGGGGCCAAAGTAAGACAGCTGGTGCGACCTCTCGATGTGGTAACACGCCCGGAAACCAACATGTTCGCGGTAATTACCCTGCAGCCCGACATCCAAAACTGCACATCCCAGAGTTTCCGGCGCATCTTCGACAATCTCTACATGCACTCCTTCAAAACCAGTGAAGGCTATATCCCGGTAGTTGTCGGGGTAAGCATTTCGGCTGCCGACACCGAGACCGGTTTTCCGCACCCGAAACACTTCATGCGCCATGCCTACGAAGGGTTGACCCGGTCGTTCGATACCGGACTCATCAACGTTGCGCCTTACGATCCTGGCGACCGCCCGCGATCCTGATGGTCGCGAAGCGACGAATAACAAGAGTCACCACCGGTCGGGGTGATCGGGGAGAAACTTCGTTAGCCGACGGCTCCAGCGTATCCAAGACCGACGAGCGTGTGCACGCAATAGGCGCGGTAGACGAACTCAACAGCTTCATTGGCCTGCTCGCGGTCGAACTCGCAACAGGCAATATTGAGACCGACGGATCTACCGGCGCCGAAACCAGCGAAGATGCCGATTTCACCGCGGTCCTGAAACAGTTGCAACAGGAACTCTTCGACCTCGGCGCGCACCTGGCAACGCTCGGTGCTGCACCGGCACCCGATATGGCCTGGTTGGATGATGCGGTCTCCGATCTCAATGCCCAACTGCCGCCACTCACCGAGTTCGTCATTCCCGGAGGCAGCAGGGCCGCAGCGCTGACGCATGTCTGTAGAACCGTGTGCCGTCGTGCCGAACGACATTGCTGGGGGGTGGCGGCGGTGGAACCGGTTGGCCGTTATCTCAATCGACTCAGCGATCTGTTGTTTGTCATGGCCCGACTTCTGACCACCGGCGAAGAGCCTCAATGGCGAGGTCCACAAAAACGCTAGGGACCCTCGGAACTTTCGGGAATTATTCCGAGGTCGCCTAGAGCGCCAGCCGCCGGATATCACCCAGCAATTCCGCCAGCAGCACCATGAATCGGCCGGCCTCGGCCCCATTGATCGCCCGGTGGTCATAGGAGAGTGATAGCGGCAACATCTGCCTCGGCACAAACTCAGCACCGTCCCACATCGGTTTGGTCACCATTCGGGATACACCCAGTATGCCAACCTCCGGCGCGTTGATGATCGGAGTGAAGCCGGTACCGCCAATGCCTCCCAGGCTCGAGATGCTGAACGTCCCGCCCTGCATGTCACCGAAGCCCAGGGTCTGAGTGCGGGCCTTTTCAGCCAGCTCGGCAATGGCAATCGAAAGATCCCAGACCCCAAGCTGGTCGGCATCACGAATCACCGGCACCACCAGGCCTTCGGCTGTGTCGACGGCAAAACCAATGTGGTAGTACTTCTTCAGAATGTACTGTTTTACCTCGGCATCCAGCGAAGCGTTGAAGGTGGGAAATGCCTGCAGCGCATAACAGCAGGCCTTGACGATAAACGCCAACGGCGTGATCTTCACATCACGCTTCGCGGCTTCTTCTTTCAAGGTCTGCCTGAACGTCTCGAGCTCGGTGATGTCTGCTTCTTCAAACTGGGTGACATGGGGCAAATTCAGCCAACTGCGGTGCAGGTTGGTCGCCCCGGCCATCCGAACTTTGGATAGCGGCACCATTTCCACGGGACCGAATTTGCTGAAATCTATCGTGGGTACGGCAGGAATCGCTGTTCGATCCGAAACGCCTCGGGTCAACGCTTTTTTAACAAACGCCTTCACGTCATCTTTCAGAATACGGCCCCGGTTACCCGAACCCACGATGCCACCGAGCTGAACACCGAGCTCACGGGCCAATCGCCTGACCGCCGGACCCGCATACACGGGCCGATCGGACTCTACCGAAGTCGGTTCACGCGCTGCTGCTGGTGCCTTGTTCACAGGCTCTGCATGCTCGGCACCGGTATCCACAAGCGGCGCCTCGACCGTCTTGTTGTCGTCTGGACTGTCTGGTATCTGCGGACTGTCTGACGACGGAGTGGTGAGAAGGGTTGCCAGCAACGTCCCTTCCTCTACCTCCGTGCCTGTCGTCACATGCACGGCTTCAACAGTACCCGTATGTCCAGCCGGAATTTCCATGGATGCCTTGTCCGACTCCACCACCACCAGCAGATCGTCCGGGGAGACCTGCTGGCCAGCGCTGACCGCCACCTCGATCACCACCACCTCGGTGGCTTCTCCGATGTCCGGGACTCTAATTTCAATCGTCGCAGGTTGTACCGTCGTCGTGGCTGACTCCGTTGCCTCCGTGGCAACGACGGATTCCGTTGCCTCCGCGGCAACGACCGACCCTTCTCCCGCGAGTTCATCGGCACCGGTCGTCGTCATACCTTCAGACTCTTTTGATCCTTCAGACTCTTCTGAT